>NZ_JBSFJF010000060.1:0-40684 GCF_053597915.1 Streptomyces sp. NPDC001219
CGTGGCGCGGCGACACCCGGTCGCGGGTCGCACTGCCGAACTGGGCTGTGCGACCTTCCCGAGCGGCCGCCCCGCAGAGGGATCTCCGGCAACCCCTGGCCACAGCCGACGACGCCGGTTCTGCTCGTGTCCCTCGCGTCCGTGGCCGACGATTCCGACCGGATCTGCCGCGATCCCTGACCGTCAGTGCAGCTTGTTCGATTCTTTTCACGCATGCACTATGGGACTGTGAGTAATGACGCTCGGGTGAATTGAGTCAGAATGGCCACTTCCGTGGGGGAAAATGGTCACCCTGGGTGGTCGAACCATGTCCCCATGGCCATCATCAGCGTGGGGGGCAAGGTCACAGGGTGGAGCGAAGGGGCTCGGAAACTCCTGGGCTACGACCCCCCGGAGATTGTCGGCCACCCCGTCTCGGACCTCCTGATCAACGGCGAGTACCCCGAGGTGGCCGGGCCCTGCCTGCTCGACGCCCGGGAGTGGAGCGGCACCGCGGCAGTCCGCCACCGTGACGGCCACCGCGTCGAGCTGCCCCTGCACCTTCATCCGACATTCCGTGACGACGGAACGACCCAGGCGTTCGTCGTGACCGCCACCGCGGGGGCGGTCGAGGCGGAGTCCGACCGACGGATGGTGGAGTGGGCGTTCGCCCAGTCCTCCGTTGCGCTCTCCACCTACAGCACCACCTCACGCTCATGGCAGGGGAACGCGGTCGCGCACGACGGCGAGCAGCCCTCGCCGGCAGGACGTATGACAGGCAGGCCCGCCGACGGCGACGGGGCGCAGACGGCCGCAGGGCACGCCGGAGCTGCCGAGTCCACGCAGGGGCAGGCGGCTGAGGCGGGCAGCTGGCCCTACTCGGACCTGCTGGGTGGCGGCCGCTCTGACGAGGGGTTCCTGCGATGCGTCCGCCGCGTCGCCGAGGAGGCCAAGCCAGGCCGCTATGAGCACCTTGCCCCAGCCACGCCTTCCACTCACCGGCGTGCCTGGACCATCGAGATGTGGCCCGTCCGCAGCCCCGACACGGGTCGGGTGGCCGGTGTCGGGGCTGCGGCGTTCGACAGCACCGAGCAGGTCGCCGCACGGCAGCGCCTGGCCCTGCTGAAGGAAGCGGGCAGCCGCATCGGAACCACCCTCAATGCACGGCGCACGGTTCAGGAACTCACCCACCTCGCCGTTCCGCGGTTCGCCGACTCCGTGAGTGTGGACCTGCTCGACTCCGTGACCCGCGGGAAGGAACCACCGCCCGGTCCAGCCGACGCCGCCGTGGTGTTGCGCCGGGTCGCGCACCAGACCGCCGACGGGCTCCCCGAAGCCGACACCGAGATCGGCGAGGTCGACACCTATCCCCCACGCTCACCCCCGGCACGTGCCCTGACCAGCGGCCGGACAGTGCTCTGCGGAACGGACGACCCCGACTTCACCCGGTGGGTCGCCGCCGGCGTGGCGGGATCGGGTGCCGCGGCGGAGCACGGATTCCACTCGATCATGGCTACCCCCCTGCGAGCGCGGGGCTTGACCCTCGGAGTCGTGGTCTTCGCCCGCGCGGACGGCTCGGACCCCTACGAGCAGGATGATGTGCTCCTCGCCGAGGAGCTCGCAAACCGGGCGGCCGGCAGTGTGGACAACGCGGGCCGCTTCTCCCGGGAACGCGCCAACGCCCTCACCTTCCAGCGCAGTCTGCTGCCCCGTCACTTCCCCAAGCAGGCGGCTGTCGAGGTGGCGCACCGCTATCTGCCGATCGGCAGGGGCGCCGAAGTGGGCGGCGACTGGTTTGACGTGGTCCCGTTGTCGGGCACTCGCGTCGCCCTGGTCGTCGGCGACGTGGTCGGCCACGGCATCCATGCCTCGGCCGCCATGGGCCGGCTGCGTACGGCGGTACGCACACTCGCCGGAGTCGACCTGCCCCCGGACGAGCTGCTCACCCACCTCGACGAACTGGTCACCCACCTGACCTCGGACAACGACGTCCGCAACGAGCCCGACCCCGGTCAGATCGGCGCGACCTGCCTCTACGCGGTCTACGACCCGGTATCCCGTATCTGCACCATGGCCAGCGCCGGCCATGTCCCACCCGTCGTGCTCTTCCCCGACGGCACGGCCCGAGTGGTCCCACTCACCCCGGGGCCGATCCTGGGAGTCGGCGGCCTGCCCTTCGAGCCCACCGAGCTGGAACTCCCCGAGGGAAGCCTGCTCTCCCTCTACACCGACGGCCTGATAGAAGCCCGCGGCCACGATCTCGGTGTCGGCCTCGAACGACTCTGCCGAGCCCTGGCCTCCGCCGAACCCTCGCTGGACGTCACCTGCGACATCATCCTCAAGGCCCTGCTGCCCGAGAGCCCCGCCGATGACGTGGCGCTGCTCCTGGCGCGCACCCGCGCCCTGCACACCGATCAGGTCGCCGCCTGGTCGCTGCCGTCAGATCCCGCGATCGTGGCCGATGCCCGTGCGCAGGCCTCCCGCCAACTGGCGACCTGGGGGCTCACCGACGCAGCGTCCATCACCGAGCTGGTGGTGAGCGAGCTGGTCACCAACGCCATCCGCTACGGGGACGCCCCCATCGGGCTACGGCTGATCCGGGACCGGACCCTGATCTGCGAGGTCTCCGACGCCAGCAGCACCTCCCCTCATCTACGCCGCGCCCGCACCTACGACGAAGGGGGACGAGGACTGCACATGGTGACCCAGCTGACCCAAGGCTGGGGCACCCGCCAGACCCCCACCGGCAAGACCATCTGGGCCGAACAACGTCTCCCAGCCGGCGGACCATGACGGAGCGCACAGTCAACCTGGCGACAGGACACGGCGCCCAGACCCACAGTGGTGCTGCGGCCCGCGACCTGACACATACGCTCGCACTGCTCTACCCGCCGTCCGGCGCCAACCGGGACTACCCGCCGGTGCAGCTCGCCTTCGTCGGCGGGGTGGCGGAAACCGCCACCTCATACGGCTATGACCTGCTGCTCACACCCTGCAAGTCGGGGAAGGACCCCGCGTTCCGGCGGATGGTCAGTGAACGGCGCGTGGACGGAGTCATCGTGATGGAGGTCCGCCGCGAGGACGACCGCATTCAGCACCTCACGGAAGCGGCCTTCCCCTTCGTCGCCATCGGCCGGAACAGCGGAACCGACGGGGTCGGCTGGGTCGATCTCGACTTCGCCGGCCTGGCGAACGGATGCGTCCGGCACCTGACCGAACTGGGCCACCGCAGCATCGCCTTCGTCAACAAGTCGGAGCAGATCGTCAGCAGCGGGTACGGGTACGCGCTGCTCGGGAACGAGGGCTACACCGAGGCGATGCAGGACATGGAACTGGCCGCGCGTACGTACCCCAGCGGCGACGATGTCGGCGGCGGGGAGGACGTCGTGGAACGGATCTTCCAGGATGACCCGGCCACCACGTCCCTGGTCGTCATGAACGAAGCCGCCCTGGAAGGCATCTACCGCGGGCTGACCCGTCACGGCCGCAGCGTTCCGCGCGACTTCTCGGTCGTCGGCGTGGCGGCCAGCCGCTGGGCGGAACAGGTGAGCCCGCCGCTGACCGCAGCCGAGATACCGGCCAAGGAGATGAGCCGGATCGGCGTCGACCTGATGGTGGAGCGACTCACGTCACCCGCCGCGTCACCCCGGCACGTCCTGCTGAAACCACTGATCACCCTGCGCGCCAGCACCGGTCCCTGTCGCCCGGTCCTCGATTCGGAGGCGGGGTTGGAGCTGGAGGCGGAATTTCCTGACTTGGAGTTCTGACGGTCTCGGCTGGCAGAAATACGTCGAATTGACCGGCTGCAGCGGGTGACGCGAGGTCATGGCCGCGATCACCTTCGTGGCCACCTCGGGCACTTCGCCAAGTAGCGCCGACAGCGTGTTAGGGATCAGCTACACCACGTCACTATTCAAGCAATCGAGACGACCTCTTGGTCGGGGGATGGTCCAGCCCTCTTACATTCTTCTCACAACTGAGCGGCACCGTGGGGTTCATGGTGACCAAACGATTTGCTGTGGGCGTCGGAATTCTCGTGGTGATGGGCCTGACGGGCACGGCCGTGGTGGCCTCTGGGGCTCCTGCTCCGGTGTCCGGCAAGGCTTCCGCTGCAGCTCCCGGGAAGAAGGCGAAGAACTACCTTTACGCCTCCATCGGGGACTTCGACGCCAATGTGAAGCCGTTGATCGATCGCCCTGATGTCGCCGGCGTGCAGCTGGTGGTGCCGTGGAAGGCGATGGAGCGGAAGAAGGGGCAGTACGACTTCTCGGAGATCGACCGGGTGTTGAAGACTCTGCAGTCCCGTCACAAGAAGCTCTTCATCCAGGTCCAGGACCGGTTCTTCGCGCCGCCGACGAGGCTCCCGGACTATCTGTTGAAGGACCCGGAGTACAAGGGAGGCGCGGCTCCGACAAAGAACGAGAACGGCCTCGGCCCCGGTGAGCCCGGGGCGGTCGCGGCGCAATGGAACCCGCAGGTGCGGGGTCGCTTCCAGCAGCTGCTGAAGGCGATGTCACAGCGGTTCGACGGTCGCCTCGCCGGGGTGAACCTGCCGGAAACCGCTACCGAGGTGGACACCAAGAAGGACCACACCGGATACAGCCACGACGCCTATTTCAAGGCAGAGCTGGACAACATGGCCTACGGGAAGAAGGTCTTCACCAAGACGCCGTTCATCCAGTACGTCAACTTCTGGCCCGGCGAGTGGAACAACAGCCGCAAGTACATGAGCCGTACCTTCGAGTTCGCCAAGGCGCACGGGATCGGCCTGGGGGGACCGGACATCCTGCCGGACCGCCCGGCGCAGATGGAGAACTCGTACCCCTTCTTCAAGAAGTACCGGGGACAGCTCCCCATGGTGGCCATGGCCGTACAGGAGCCCGACTTCGAGTACAAGAACCCCAAGACGAAGAAGCCGTACACCCGGCAGGAGTTCACCGACTTCGGCACGAACACCCTCGGAGCCGACGCCATCTTCTGGGCCACCAGCGCGCCCTGGCTCCACCAGCCGGCGGCGCGATAGAGCCCCCATCCCTCGCGGCCCGGCCGCGGCGGCGCTCCGGGCGAGTGCTCACCCGCGCCCAGCCATGACCGTGGGTCTCCGTGTGCGACTCGACCGCCGGCCCCGGTTCCTGGCAGCGACGGCGCTGACAGGAACCGGGGCCGGGGCCGGGCGGGGCAGCTGGGGCGTCAGCTGCCGAAGGGGATGTCCCGAGGGGTGGCCATCCGGCGGGTGTCCGGGTGGGCCTTCACGTAGTCCGTGATGTACGAGAGTGACTCCCGCACCGCGCTGTCGTCCGTGCCGCAGCCCTTCGGGCCGCTGACGCCGTCCGGGTAGCACGACGCCCGGTTGCCGTAGATCAGGCTGCTCACAGCGGCACTCCCGCCGGAGGAGTCGAGCAGGGTGGTGGCACGCTCCCCGTCACCCTTGCTCACCGTCCAGCCGACGGTCTGCGCGAGTTCTCCGGCGTCCCGGGCCTTCCTGCCGGCCTCCAGCTCCTTCCGGATGCTGCCGAACTTCAAGGCCATGCTGAACTCGCCCTTGTCCATTACGCGCTGGTTGCCGGGGACGTTCGGCCCGTGCTTGGCGAAGCCGTCCCGGACCTGCGCGTAGTCGCCGCTGTAGCTGACCGCTTCCTTGGAGTTCAGGTCACTGAGGGCGTTCTTCCAACCGCTGCCGCCCTCCTTGCCGTAGAAGCCGTAGAGCACCCGAATGCCCCTGCTCTCCAGCTTCGTGCGCGCCATGTCCCGCAGCCCGGCCACGGAGCAGTGGCGCCACTTGGGGTCGTTGCTGTCGCACCAGTCGGGGTTCTTCATGTCCAGCCAGACGAAGGAGGCGTGACGCCCCTGGTCATGCTCCTTCGCCACCTGGTCGAACATGGCCGACATGGTGTCCCCAGAACTGGTGGGAGAGCCGTCGTGATCGGCCCACCAGCCCTGGCGCCAGGCCGTTGCGTCCATCTCCAGCGCGTTGGCCCCGTTCTTGAGCGCCGTGGTCACCCCGCCCGTGGTCAGCACCCGGTGGGCGATGGCCCAGGTGGGGCGCTGCTCGGTGGTGCTGTGCGCGGTCTCGGAGGACTCGTCCTCCGAGACCGCGCCCATGGCGGCTCCGGTGCCCAGGGTCGCTGCGGAGACGGCCACAGTCAGCGGCAGCAGTATGGAACGAAGCCGGCGTGGGGAGGCCATGAGGACGATCCTTTCCGTTGCACGGGCGACGCGCAGTGGCAGCCCGTGTGTGGTGCGGTGACAGCCTGTCCTGCAGACAGATGGGGGGCCAACTGCCCGCAACTGCAAGCACTGTACGCTAAGTTACCCACGGGTAATCATTGGCTGCGGTCCGTACATCGCCGCCCTGCCGGTTCGGGACATCGCGGCAAGGGAGCGGAGGCCTGTCGGCGGTGCTGAATGGCCCGACGCGCTCCTTGACCTGCCCACCCGCCATTGGCCGGGATGGCGCCGGCACGGCCGCGGCGATGGTGGTCCGGAAGTGGAAGCACGCAGCCGTCCGCGGCCAGTGGATGTGCGCGCGAGGCGGGTGCCGAGATCGCAAGGGTCGCCAGCGACCCGACCGCATCATGAGCCTGATGCGGAGTCCGCGGTCCTCCGATCCGTCCCAGTGATCATGGTTGGTAGCCTCCCAGGATGACAATGATCTTTGACGAAGCCGTCCGCGCCCGGCTGCAGGCCCCCAACATCTGGTACGTCGGCACTGTGTTCGCCGACGGAGCACCGCAGGTCAGCCCGATGTGGGTGGATCTGGAGGGAGAGGGTGAGCTGATGTTCAACACCTCGGTGGGCCGGGTGAAGGAGGAGAACCTGCGCCACGACCCCCGCGTCTATCTCTCGCACGCGGACGCCGCCGATCCCTTCGACCGGGTGCAGATCAGTGGCGAGGTGGCCCGCTTCATCGAAGGCCAGGAAGCGCACGATCGAATGGACCAGCTGGCCCGGAAGTACCTGGGCAGCGAACGCTTCGAGTGGATCATGCCGGGCGAGCAGCGGGTTGCGGTGATCGTGCGCCCGGTCAAGGTGCGGCACATCGTGGGGGTTGAGCGGTTCCGGCCGGGCGGCCCCGTTCCCGCGCCCTGACCAGCTCGCCCATGCGCCGCTCGCTCTCCGTGTGGGGTGGCGTTCCGGTCGGTCGTGGCAATCGGACGTCGCCAGGTTCCTCTCAGGTCGGCTCTGGCACCCTGCTGACCAGCCGAACTCCGTTGGGATGGGAATGGGCGCGCAGGGCATCGAGTTGCCGACGACGTGAGTGCTGGAATCGGCAAGTGCACGGTGGTGACCCCTCGAACGACCCGCCGGGTGCCCCCGGTCGTGTAGTGGTGGGACCGGGGATGCGGCAGCCAAGCACGAGGGGATGCGGGTGCCTGCAGTACCGCCTTGTCGTCGCCCCGGCGTGGGCGTTGAGTCCCAGCAGCGTCGGCGCCCGGCTCGCGCTGGATCTGCCACCGTCAAGCGCTTCTTCCGCAACTCGCCTTGTGCCTATGGTGTGTTGAGACCGCAGAGCGCGGTCGAAGGGAGATCCTCATGCCTACGCAGACCAGCCCCGCATCGCACAGCCTTCCTCGCTTCGAAGACGCCGAACCGCTCGGCCCGCAGGACGCGGAGTTCGCCAGGGACATCCAGGCCGTGCTGAAGAAGCACGGCAACCTGGACCGGTTCGGTCTGGTCCTGTTACACGACCACTTCTCGGTCGACAGCGACGAAGTGCTCGTCGAGACGAACGACCCGCAGGCCCGCACACTCCACGTCGAGGTGGAGAAGAAGGGAGAGACCAAGCACGCCCAGCCATCGCAGTGGCGGTTCGTCGCGGACTCCGAGGAGACGCCCACCGCCCAGAGCTACCGCGCCCCCTACAAGGTGCAGATGCTGTGCCTGACACTGGCCTGCGAGGACCGCTGAGCTCGGACGGCCCCGGCTGACTGACACGCCCGCACACATGGGGAGGGCCGTACCCGCTCCCACGGGTTCGGCCCTCTCTGCGCTTCACTCCGCCTCGCTCCCGGCTCGCAGCGCAGGCGGGTCTGCACGATGCGGTAGAGGACGGCAGCGAAGAACGCCTCGCTGCCCAGGGGTTCAGGGGCGTCGCAAAGCCCGCGTGAGCGCGAGCCCTGCTACTTGTCGTGCTGTCGGCGGACCATCTCGTTGATCCAGGTGGGCGCGAACGGAGAGGTGCAGCCCGGGGACGTCGGGTAGTCCTTGAGCACCTCCAGGCGCTCACCGATCTCGATGGCACGGGTGCGGTACTCGGGGTGCTCGATCCCGATCTGGGCCAGGCAGTGGTTCATCGCCCACTGCAGGCGATCGGGGGCGTTCTTCATCTCCGCTTCGATGATGTCGAGGAGTCCGGCGAGGTCGAGCCCCTCCGGCTTCTTCGCCACGCGTTCGGTGGTCAGCGCCCAGCCGGCGCTCGCGACCACCGAATCCGGGTCGGCGGACCAGGCCAGGCGCAGTTCCTCGGAGTGCGGATTCTTCTTCACCACGTAGTTCACGAGCCAGTCGTGCACCTTGGGTGTGCGCGCCTGGCGCAGCATGGCGTCCAGCTCGTCGCGGTCGAACGCCTTGGGGCGGCAGATCAGGATCGCCAGGAGTCTCGCCCCGGTGTCATCCGTCTCCCATAGCCGGCACGCGAGTTCCTGCTGCGTCTTGAGACGCTTCGCGAGCGCACGCAGACTGCTGAGCTTCACACCGTGGTCGTCACCGTGCCTCTCGTTCACCTCGCGTGTCTTCGGGTCCTCGAGCGCGGCCAATTCGGCCAGCACCTCGGCCACCGTCGTCCCGGTCGGAGTCGTCTCGGCCACCACAGCCTCCTGTCCCTCACGTGCGCGGTTCAGCCTACGGCCGAAGGGGGGTCTCGTGTTCGTCGTGAGGTCCCCACCTGAACATGACCGTGAGCATGACGAGGTCAACGAGCTACTGATCGAGGGGAAACTCGGGGGACGGCCATCTGGTCGACATCAGCAGGCAGGCTTCCGAAGCAGGACGATCAGGCCCCGTGGTCACCTGCGTGGCCGCTACGGGACAACTCCACCTGGAGTGCGGTCACTTGCATGTCCAGCGCGAACTCGAAGCGCTCGTCGAAGGAGCCGGTGGTGATGTGGGCTGAGGCCGCTCGCAGTGCCGGGAACTCGGAGACATCGAATACCGCCGGCGCGGAAGGGGGGGGTCGGACTGCGCCTGCTGCTCCTGCGTGATTCCACTGATCGTGCGCCAGCTGCGTTGGGAGGCCGCGGGGGTGGTCAGCGTCGAGTTGTCCTCCCCCGACGGGGCGGCGCTCCCGCCGTGGCGGCCGGGTGCCCATGTCGAGTTGGTGCTGCCCACGGGCATCGTGCGGCAGTACTCACTGTGCGGGTCCCCGCAGGATCGCGGCTGCTACCGCATCGGGGTGCTGCGCGAGCGGGCGAGCCGAGGAGGCTCGGAGTATGTGCACGCCTTCCTGCGACCGGGACAGCCCGTCCGGGTGCGCGGACCGCTGGACGATTTCGGCTTCACACAGGAGAAGGCCTACCTGTTCATCGCGGGCGGCATCGGTATCACCCCGATCCTGCCGATGGTCGGACAGGCCGCCGCATGGGGCACCCCGTGGCAACTCCTCTACGGCGGTCGCAGCGCGGACTCGATGGCCTTCCTCGGTGAGCTGCGCGACCATCCGGACAACGTGCGGCTCTACCCGGAGGACCGGGCGGGCCGGATACCGCTGCACGAATGGCTCGACCGGGCCCGCCCCGACACCACCATCTACGCATGCGGCCCGGAGCCGTTGCTGACCGCCGTCGAGAACGAGGCCGCGCACTGGGGGCCTGGAGCGGTTCAGGCCGCGTCCCAAGCCGGCCCGGGTGGACACCGAGGTCGAGGTGGTGTGCGCACGGTCGAACCGCACGGTGACCGTTCCGGCCGGTCGGAGCATCCTGAGCGGGCTGGAGGACGCGGGCCTTCCCGTGACCGGCTCCTGCCGCGAGGGCGTGTGCGGCACCTGCAAAACACGGGTTCTCGACGGCGAGCCCGACCATCGCGACGACATCCTCACGGCGGACGACCGCGCCGCCGGTGACCGTATGTACATCTGCGTGTCCCGAGCCCGGGGCGGACGCCTCGTTCTCGATGTGTGACGCACCGGACAGCCATGGCCGAGAAGAGCAGCTTCCTGGAGGGCCGGCACGAACCACCACGACGACACCCACGGCGGCGCTCCGACGCGCACCGCCGCCGACGACTACCGTCCGCTGACCATGGACCGGGTACGGGAGGTCATCGGATATCCGACACCGTTCATCGCGGACAAGAAGGAAAGCCACCTCGGTGAGTTCGTCACCAGGTTCATCGCGCACAGCACGTTCCTCTGTCTCGCCACGGCGGACGACGCCGGGCACCTCGACATCAGTCCCAAGGGTGATCCGCCAGGAGCCGTGCGCGTGTTGGCCCCCTGGACGCTGGCCCTCCCGGATCGGCCCGGTAACAAGCTCGCCGACACCTTCGAGAACCTCACCCGCAATCCGGCGGTGGGCCTGGTGTTCCTCGTGCCCGGGCTGCGGGAGGTCGTGCGGGTGAACGGGGAAGCGTTCGTCAGCGATGATCCGGAGCTGCTGACCATGCTCAGCGCCGACGGAAAGCCGGCTGTGCTGGCGATCGTCGTGCGCGTGCGGGAGGTGTTCGCCCAGTGCGGCAAGGCCGTGATCCGCTCAAAGCTGTGGGAGGGCGATCAGCGCCACCTTGCCGACGCCGTTCTGCTGGGCGGCGACTTCTTCACGATGCACGTGGCCGAGAACGCCGCCAAGATGGCTGACAACCTCGGCGACCAGCTCGGGGACCTCACAGCGATCGCCGAGCACCAGTACCAGCACAATCTGTACTGAGGCAGTGCGGATGAAGGGCCCGGCCGCCGTGGCGGTGACCAGCAGAACCCGGGCCGGCCGGTTCCGCGATGCGGCGGAACCGGCCGGCCAGGACCCTTGTGCTACGTCTGCGACACGACGGAGAGGTGCCGCTGGGAGGCTTGCGTCAGTTGACCTCGGTGACCGCGGGCGGGGACCAGGTGCCGTCGAGGACGCTGGACTTGGGCCGGTACATGCGCAGGATCATGGAGAACCGGCCGCTCGGTGCGGGCAGCCAGTTGGACTGCCTGCCTGCCGGGGCGTCGTGCTGGATGTGGAGGTCCGTGGAACCGTCGGGGTTGCGAGTCGGCTTGACGGCGTGTCCGACCTCGTAGCGGTTGATCGGGTTGCGAACCAGGAAGCCGTCCGGGTCGTACATCGTGAGGGACCAGAAGGCGCCCACCGGCGGGGTCTGCCCCGGGGGGAAGTGAAGGACGTACCGCTTGGCTCCGGTCAGCGGCTTGCCCCGGCTGTCGGTGCGGACGATCGGGTAGACGGCGTCCTGGGGGCGGTTGGCGCCGAGCCCCTGCCAGGCGGTGGTCGCGCGCAGCATGTAGTTGGTGCCGTAGTCACCCAGGTTGAGCGAGACACGCCAGCCGTTCACCTCGTTTCCGGAGGTGGCGAGCGCGGCCTTGATCTGCTTCTGGGCCGCGGGTACGGCCTGCCGCAGGGCCTGCGCGGTAGCGGGGCCCTTGGCGTTGATGTCGAACGGCCGGCCGGGGACGACGCCCAGGCGGGCCAGCTTGGCCACCATGGGAGCGTCCTTCTTCGCGGGCGGGTTGGTGGCCATGGCCGAGGCGAGGTGGGAGAAGAAGGTCTGCGCGTCCATGCCGGCGACGCGGGCGGCCGGCGAGGTGGCGGGGACGTTCGGGTCGACGTGGCCTGGCGGCGGGGTGTGGTGGTGGCCGTAGTCGCGGAGCGGCTTGAGGGTGTAGTGGCGGACCAGCTTCTTGACCGCGGGCAGGTCGGAGGGGCCGTTGAACTGGGTCCGGCCGATGATCCACGCGGTCTGGGTGGGCGACTTGATCTGCTTGACTCCGGCGGGCAGCCGGCCGTGCCAGCCGGGGCCGGTGATGGCGAAGTCGCCCGCCGAGCTGCCGGTGGTGCGGGTTCCCGGGGAGGCGAAGACGTCGGTCCAGGCGTTGAGCATGGGCATCATGAAGTACCGGCCCTTGGTGTCCGGTACATGGAGCACGATCGGCCCCTTCTTCAGGTCCAGCCACGCCGAGGTGTACAGGGTGTCGACGTTGGGGGCCACCACGGTGTGGAACTCCGGGCCGGGAGCCCGGTCCGCCTTGGCGAACTGGTTCACCGGTGCCCGCAGGGTCGCCGGGTCGGGCTTGCGAACGTTGGTGGACGCCTGCTCGGTGGCCCGTGCCAGGACCAGTGGGTAGCCGTAGACGTAGGCCTTGACCGCGTCGGCGGTGGTGGCGGCGGGAGCGGGCGCGGGGTGTGCCGTGCTCGCCGGGGCTGCTGTCACCGGCGGGGCGGACAGGGCGAGCATCGCCACCCCGACACCGGCGGTGGCACCCCAGCGGCGGAGTCGTCGCGTTGCGTTCATGACGGGTTGTTCCTCACGGGGTCGTTACTCACGGGGGCGTTCCTCACAGGGCTGTTGTCGGAGTTGACGGCGGGATGCGGGTGGGCCGGGCCGGGCCCGGGTGGGGCCGGGCCGGCCGACACCGCGCAGCACGAAGGCCGGGGCGCTGTCGCCTCACTCTCGTCCCGCCGATGGCCAGGGACAATCGGTTCTGAGGACACGTCAGGCGGCCTATCGTTGTGAGGTGTCACAACGCAGCGCGTCGCCCACTGAGGCACCGGAACCCGGCGAGGACATCCGTGAGCAGGTGGTCCGGATGGCCGCCCGTCTCGAACCCCGGATCAACCAGCTGGCCAGGCTGGTGGTCGAGCGCCAGCGAGCCGAGGTGCCCGGCTTTGACCGCCTGCCCGGCGACATGCAGGATCTGGAGATCGCCTCGGCCGCCCGCCACACGTTCCGCGGCTTCCTCCGCGGCGTACAGGGCCTCGCGGACACCGACGCCGAGGTGCTCAGGGAACGCGCCATCCAGCGTGCCTCGGAAGGTGTCCACCTGACCGGGCTGCTCAGGGCGTACCACGTCGGCGCCGAGGTGGTGGCGGACGCGCTCCGCGCCGCCGCCCGCCCCGGGGAGGAGGCCGCCCTGCTGTGGCTCACCCGCCGGCTGTTCACGACGGTCAACTCCCTGGTCGAGCAGGGCACCGAGGCGTACCTGCTGGGGCTGGCCGACCAGCAGGAGGCGAAGCGGGAACTGGCCGCGGCGCTGCTCCGCGGTGACGCGCCGCAGGAGGTGGCGGCCCGGTGCGGACTGCCACTCGAACCCGGCTACCTCGTGCTCAGCGTCCGCGCCCCCGTGCCCCACCAGGAACCGGTGGCCGCGCGGCGACTGCTCCACCAGGTCCTGGTCCGGCTCGCGCCCGCCGCGGACGGCCGGGTGCTCAGCCTGCCGAACGAACAGGGCGGCCACATCCTGCTCCCTCTCGGCACACCCCATGCCGATCTCGTCCGGGATCTGTCCACCGGCCTGTCCCGCCCGGTGGTCGCGGGGGCCGCCCTCGCGGCCAAGCCGGAGGACGTCCCCGCCGCCGCCGGGCAGGCGCACCGGATCGCCGCCATCGCCCGCACTCCCGGCGTGCACCGGCTCCAGGACGTGCTGCTCGACTACCACCTGGCCGGGTCCAAGGACAGCGCCGCCGAACTGGCCGCGCTTCTCGACCCGTTGGACGGCCATGCCGGTCTGGTCGAGGCCGTCGCCGCCTTCCTCGACTGCGACCTCGACCGGCGCCGCACGGCCCAGGCGCTCAGCGTCCACCCCAACACCGTCGACAACCGCCTGACCCGAGCCGCCCAGCTCACCGGCCTGGACCCGCACACCACACGCGGCGTACAGCTCTTCGGCGCCGCCCTCACCCTCCGCCGACTCGCCGGTGGCTCGACCAGCGGCCTCCTCCCCGGCTGAGGGCGGGTCAGGCCCCGTCGAGGTGGGCCGTGTCCCCGAGCCGGGCCAGCTGGCGGTTGTGGAAGAAGTCGTCCTCGCGGAGGTGGGTGATGCTGCCCGACGGCGCGCGGAGGTTGACGTAGCCGAGCGAGTCGGGCGGCATCCGAATCCAGGCCGCCACGACGAAGGTGAGGGCGAAGCCGTGGGTGACGACGATCTGCTGTTCGCAGGGGCGCTTCAGGATGTCGTCCATGGCCGCGTAGACGCGCCGGGCGAAGGCCTCCTTCGTCTCGGCCCCCGGGACGCCCTCGTCGTGCCCCATCCGGTCGCCGTCGGCGGGCGGTGGGACGAAGCGCTTGTCGAGCCATTCCTGGGGGCGGCCCTCGGCGTCTCCGTAGGACTTTTCGCGCAGCCGCGGGTCGAGCACCGGCTCCACTCCGAAGAGTCCGCCGATCTCCTCGGCCGTGCGGCGGGTGCGTTGCAGGTCCGAGGAGATCACCTCGACCCCGGCGGTCCCGGGGATCTCGGCCCGCAGCGCGCGGGCGATCGCGGTGGCGTCACGCAGGCCGGCAGGGGTGAGCCGCGAGTCGTGCCAGCCACCGACGAGACCGTCGATGTGATGGAGCGCCTCCGGGTGGGTGACGACGTGGATGCTGCGCACCGGTACGTGCCTTTCTGGTCAGGGCCCCGCTGAGGGACGTGACGGATTTCGTGCCCCGTCGGGTGGCTCCCCTCAGGGGAGGGACAGTTCCAGGATCATCAGACCCCACAGCAGCCGGGCGTGGTCCCGTTCGCCGTCCGCGTGTTCCCTGAGGACCGTTCGGACGGCGGCGCCGTCGAGGAAGCCGGAGGTGCAGAGCCGGGGTACGGACAGTACATCGGTGACGAAGTCCCAGAGCTTGGTTCCCGGGGTCAGGAAGGCGCTGACCGGGAACGTGAACGGCTGCTTCCGGCGCTCCCGGACCGCCCGCGGGATCAGTTCCCTGCCCGCCTCCCACAGGATCTGCTTGCGCGTCTGTCCGGCGACCTTCAGTGCGTCGGGGGTGCGGCGCGCGAAGGCGGTGACGGAGGGCTGGCAGTAGGGCACGCGGCCCTCGACCGCGTGGGCCATGGAGAGATGGTCGAGCTTGCGCAGGTTGAGGCTCGGCAGCTTGTGGAGACGGTCGAAGTCCAGCAGCTGCTCCAGGCGGGAGGGGGCGGGCCGGTTCAGCAGCTCCAGGGCGCGCCGGCGGCTGCTTCCACGGGCGTCGAGCTCGGCGCGGTAGTCCGCGGTGTAGAGCCGGCGGCACTGGGCGTACGGGAGCAGGGAGAGGCGATCGAGGTAGCGGCTCTGCCAGGTGTCGGCGCCGCTCGTGGCGGGGGGTGTGCCGGTGCCGCCCAGGGCGGTGCTGTAGCGGCGGTAGCCGCCGAACTGCTCGTCCGCTCCGTCGCCGACGAAGCAGACCCGGAACGAGCGGCGCGAGATCTCCCGGAAGAGGACGTACGCGCTCAGGGCGTGCGGGGTGGCGTTCGGAGTGCCGAGCGCCGCCACCATGGCCGGGATCAGCTCGGGCAGCTCGGCCTCCCGGATCTCCACCACGTCGAGCGGGATGCCCGCGTACGCCGCCGCCTCGCGCGCATACGTCTCCTCGTCCGAGTCGTGGCTGCCCTCATGGGTGACGTGGAAGCCGGTGACGTCGGAGCGGCGCCGGGCGAGCAGCGTGGCGAGGACGGCGGAGTCGAGTCCGCCCGAGACCTGGACGGCCACGGGCGCCTCCTGGAGGGACATCCGCGCCACTTCGCCGGCCAGCAGGGCGCCGAGCGCCGACGCGGTGCACGGCTCGTCCGACGGCGGCGCACCGGCGTCCGGCGGCAGCGACGCGGTGACGCGCACGGTCCCGCGCTCGTACACCAGCCGCTCACCCGGCCGCAGGGCCGCCACCCCGGCGTACCAGGACGAACCGTTCGGCAGGCACTGCCAGTTCATGTAGTGGTCGACGGCGAGCGGGTCCACGTCGAACGGCTTCGCGGCCAGGGCCGTGAGCCCGCTCAGCTCGGACGAGAACGCGATGCCGTCGTCCGTGGCGGCGTAGTACAGGCTCTTGACGGCGAGCGGGTCGCACCACAGTTTCAGCCGGCGCCGCCCGGCGCGCAGATCCACCAGAGCGATGGCGTACATGCCCTCGATCCGCTCCACGAAGCGGTCACCGTGGAGTTCGTAGTACGGCAGCAGGACCGAGCCGTCCGAGTCGCCGTCGACATGCACGCCGTGCGCGGCGAGTTCCGCCCTGAGGGCACGGAAGTTGTAGATCTCGCCGTTGAACACCGCGTACAGCGAACCCTCGGGGTTCGTGAACGGCTGGCAGCCGTGGGGTGGGTCCTGGATCGCGAGGCGGTTGCAGCCCAGGCCCCAGAACTCACCCCGGGCGAACCGCTGCCGGTCGGGGCCGCCCGACAGCTGGGCGTCCCGCGCGGCCTCCAGGGCGGTCATGTCGAGATCCGGTCCGAAGTAGCCGTAGATACGGCACAAGAGCATCTCCCCCTGGAAGACGAGAGCGCGGTGCAGGACGGGTGGCGCGGCGGGCCCTTCAGGTGGACTTGTTGTCCTCGCCGGCGGGTGCCGCCCGCTCAGCGGCCCACTCACGGAGCGGCAGCCGGTGCTCGGCCGCGCTGCGCGCCGTCATGGCGGTCAGCAGTTCGCGCAGCGAGGGAAGGCCGGACTCCGCCTCGCGGGCGCGGAAGCTGTACTCGTTCGAGATCTCGGCGTTCCAGCTCATCGTCCGGTGGAGTTCGCCCCTCAGCAGACCGAGGAACTCCTGCCGGCCGACGAAGGCCTCGGCCTCGTCGCGCACCCGGCGGATCTCGGCGAAGGCCTCGTCGATGAGGTCCAGCCACTCCAGGACGGCGTCGGCGGCGCCGTCCTGGTCCCCGGGGCCGTAGGCGTTGAGGTGGCGGAAGCGCCCGCTCAGTCCGGAGAGCCGCGCCGGGAGCCGGGCGAGGAAGCGGGCCAGGTACTTCGGGTTGCGGTTGGTGTTGCCGTACGCGTGCGTCAGACCCCGGAAGGTGTCGATGCCGAGCTTGCGGGCGGCGATCAGCGCGGACTCGTGGTCGTGCTGGGCCCACATTCCGGCCAGGTCGCGAAAGTCCGGGTAGCTGCCGACGGCGGTGCGGAAGGCCGTGTACGCCACCTCGCCCGGCCGCACCTCGCTCGCGAGCTTCTCGAAGGCGGGGGCGTTCGTCAGCGGGACTCCGTAGGTGAGACGGGAGAGGACCCGGAAGTCCACGGCCGAGGCGGCGAAGGCGGAGGACTTGCGGGCGCGGCTCCTCAGTTCCGTGTACAGGCGCGCGTGCGCGGCGAGCATGTCGGAGATCTCCTGGACCGTCCGGTACTCGACGTCCACCCCCAGCAGGCTGTCCGGAAGGTAGTCGAAGCTGGCCTTCACGCGGTCGCCGCTCGTGTAGTAGCGCATGTGGCTCGCGCGGGGGAAGGTGTCGCGGTGGAAGCGCCCGTCCTTCTCCTGCGCGATGACGCAGAAGTCGAAGTCCGATGACGGGGTGCCCGATCCGTCCACGAGCGAGCCGGACAGCATCAGGATGTCGCTGTCGACGAGATGGATCTTCGCGAGCACGGCGTCCTCGTCGAAGGAGTCCATGCCGGGGACCGCGGACAGGTGGGCACGGAAGGAGAGCACGGCTGGTCTTCCCCTCTCTGCCGGGCGATGTCCGGTTCCGGACCGCCGGCGATGGTGTGCGGATAACGTGACCTGGTGACCTCGCTGAACCTCCGGCACTCCGTCCGCGCGCTCGTCCTGGACGGGGAAGACCGCATCCTGCTCTGCCGGTTCACTCTGCCGGGGCCGGACGGCGACGGGGCCGCCACCTTCGTGCTGTGGGCCGCTCCGGGCGGAGGTGTCGCCCCGGGCGAGACCCCGCTCGGCGCCCTGCGGCGCGAACTGCGCGAGGAGGTGGGGCTCGACCTCGCCGGGCGCGCGGAGCCGCCTCACGTGTGGCACCAGGAGGTCGCCGACCCCGGTATGAGCAAGGGGTACGACGGCGTCGTCAACGACTACTACCTCGTGCGCACCGCCTCCTTCGTGCCGCGCGGAGCCCTGAGCGACGAGCGGCTCGCCGCGGAGAACATCAGCGGGATGCGCTGGTGGCGGCCGCGGGACCTCGTGGACCACCGCGGCCCCGACCTGTTCTCGCCGCGCGATCTGGCCACGCCGCTGACCGCGCTGCTCACGGGCGGGGTTCCGGACCGGCCGGTGCTGCTCGGCCTGTGACGTCCCCGAGCCGCTCGGCGAGCCCGTCCGCGAGCCGGCCGACCTGCCGGCGCACGTCACGGAACTCGTAGCGGAAGCGGAACGTGGGCAGCGCCGCCAGGGCCTCGCGGGTGCGCAGCAGGCTCCCGGGGCGGGGCTCGTGGCCGAAGATGTTGAGGTGCTTGTTCGGCAGGGCGAGGACGTGCTCGTCCAGCGGCCCGGTGCGCTCGGGCGGGGGTACGAGGGACAGTCCGGCCTCCGACGGGTCGTCGGCGAGGCTCAGATGGACGAGTGCGTCGACCCCGGCCGACCGCCCGATCTTCGTGTGCAGCAGATCCGCGTACTCCCAGGGGTAGATGAGGGCCGTCCCGTGCTTCTCGACACCGGACTCCCGCAGGCCCGGCAGCGTCTCGTTGGCGGGGTGGGTCAGTGCGGCGAGGACGTCGGCCGCCCGGTCCGGCCCGAACAGCAGGTCCAGGGTGTCCAGTCGGACCGAGACGGACCGCGGCCACCCGTCGCCCACGACGGTGGTGCCGGCGCCACCCTGCTCGGGGCCACGGTCCGGAGCCGGCTGCTCCGTCGTCAGGCTCACGTCGTCGTTGCCCACCATGACGCCCGAACCGTCCAGCACGGCGGCCATGATGAACGAGGTCTTGCCCGCCCGGCTTCCGCCGACCAGGGCGACGCCGATGCCGTTCAGCTCGACGAGCCCGGCGTGCAGGAAGAGCACGCCCTGGCGGTTCGCGGCCGAGCGGTGCACCGCCCGGGTGGCCCGCAGCAGGGACTGGACGACCCAGGCCTCGCCCTCCGGGGCGACGTGGTGGAGGGTTCTGCGGGTGTGGTCGACGGCGTACTCCAGGGGGAGTTCGCCGAGCGCGGTGACCGACTCCGGTACGGCGCCCTCCGGGGGCGGCCCGGATTCCGCGATCACCTGCCACGCACCCGGCGGGGACGGGCTCCGTTCGAGGGTCAGATAGGGACGCGCGAGCCGGTCGATCCGCTCCGCGACGGACGGCGTGCACGTCAGTCCGGTACGCGCGAAGCGTGAGCCGACGGTGTACCGGTGCGTCGGGCTGCTCGGTGCCATGGGCCGATCGTGACAAGGTTTCCGTGCCCTGTCCGTGGTGATTCCGCTGGGCGGAACGGAGGCCGGCCAGCGGCTGGCGGTGTCCCCTCAGCCGTTCTCCGCGCCGGTGTCCCGCCCCTCCCCCACCAGCGGGCCCCGGGTGTCCCACCCCAGTTCGGCGAAGCCCCGGAAGAACCGGCCGTTGGACCGTGTGGCAGGGAGTCCCAGCAGCCGTACGAGGTCGTCCGCCGCGGGCCCCGGAGCGAGCGGGGCCGCGTCCGTGCCCATGTCGGTCCGAATCCAGCCCGGACAGTACGAGAAGGCGGCCAGGTCCCCGCCACCGGCGGTGAACTGCCGGGCCACCGTGAGGACCAGGGAGTTGACCGCCAGCTTCGACGAGCGGTAGGCGAAGGACGCCCCGTCGGCGTCCTGGAGCCTGCCCATCCCCGACGAGACGCAGACGATGCGGCCGGAGGCGCGCGCGAGCATCCGGGGCGCGTACCTCAGGACCAGTTGCGCGGTGCCGAAGAGGTTGACCTCGAAGGTCTCGCGCAGGTCGGCCATGGAGAGCGCGAAGAGATCGCCGTACCCGCCGCGCGGATCGTCCACATAGACCCCGGCGTTGTTGACGAGCACGTCGATGTCCTCGGCTGCGTACAGGCCGTCCGCGAGCGGCTCGCGCAGATCGGCCACCCGGTAGGCGTCGACGGCGGCGCCGCGCGGCGAGGTGGCGAGGCCCAGGCCCAGTACGCGGTAACCGGACGCCTTGAGCGCACGGCAGAGGTGCGCCCCCAGGCCGCGGGAGACACCCGTCACCAGTGCCGTCGGCATGCCGCGAGACTAGCCGCCGGGCCGTAGCCTGTCCTCGACCGTTCTGCCCAGCGAAACTCCGGAATGAGACCGTTGTGACGGAGGCAGGACGCAGCAGGCCGGGCAGGACCGGTCAGAGGGACACCGAACGAGGGGGAGACTGCTGATGCGCGGGTACCGGCTGCTCGTCACGGGGGCGAGCGGAACAGGCAGCACGACTCTGGGCCGTTCGCTCGCGACCCTGTGGGCCGTGCCGCACGCCGACGTGGACGACTACCTCTGGCTGCCGAGTTCCCCGCCCTACCTCCACAAGCGCCCCGTCGAGGAGCGCGTCGCCCTGATGAACGCGCTGTTCGTGCCGCGCGACGCCTGGGTGCTCTCCGGGTCGCTGCGGGGCTGGGGCGACGGTGTCGTCGCGCAGGCGGACGCGGTCGTCTTCCTGACCGTCGACGCGGACACCCGCGTGGAGCGGCTGCTGCACCGTGAGGTGGTCCGGTACGGCGACACGATCGGCAGCGGCGGGACCCACGAGACCGCCCACCGGGACTTCATCGAGTGGGCGCGCGGCTACGAGGACACCGACGTTCCGGGACGCCGGTCCAAGGACGAGCGCTGGCTGGCCGGGCTGGACCTCCCGGTACTGCGGCTGGACAGCGACCAGCCGGTGGAGCGCCTGGTCACCGCGGTGACCGACTGGCTCGGCGGCGAAGTGGCTCCGCGCGGGCGCCGGCGGTGACCTCCGGCGGGCCCGCCCGGCTCACGGTCCCGCACGCCGTGGGGCTCGTCACCGCCGGTGCGGCGCGGGCCCTGGAAGGCCGGGGTCTCAACGCGTCGTACCGGGTGGCGCACGGCGCCCGTACCTTCTCCGTGAAGGTGCACTGCGCGGAACGCTCCTCGGAAGCCGAGTACCGGCGCATCCTGCGCGTGGACGAGGTGCTGCGTGGCGCGGACTGGTACCCGCCGCTGCTCGGCATCGGACACGACGGGACCGGCCCGCGCCGGATGGTGGTGATACGGCCCTACGCACCGGGAGTGCCCTCGGACGACGCGCGGGAGCGGATCGGCGAGGTCGTGGGCGTACTCGCCGAGCTGGCGGCGCGGGGGGCCGGAGCCGGGACCGGGGCGGAGAGGGGGGCCGGGGAGGATCTCGTCGGGGACTACGCCTCGCCGTGGGTGGCGGAGGCCGGGCAGGAGCGCGCGCTCGTGGGGCCGCTGCTGACCGGCGCATGGCAGGGCCTCGCCCGCGCCATGGACGAGCATCTCGGTGAACTGCGGGACGCCGCCCGGCGGTTGACCCGGGCCGACGCCCTGCTGGTCCACCACGGCGATCTGCACGGCAGGAACCTGATCTCCGGCGGCGGGCAGCCGCTCACCGTGATCGACTGGGACGAGGCGGGCTTCTCGCGCCGGCCGGCCGACGCGGGCAAGGCACTGTGGCTCTCCTGCCGCGCCGGCCGCGGGGACTTCGTACTGGACCCGGCGGCCCTGCGCCGCTTTCTCACGCAGCTGCACAGGCGCCTGCCCGTGCCGTACGCGAGCGCGGGCGACCTGGCGCGGCTCGGCGCCCTGTGGTTCCTGCCGAGGCACGGCCATGTGACGCTGCTCGCACGGCGCGACGCGGGCCTCGGACCGTGGTACCTCGGCTGGGTCGCGCGCTTCTGGGCGCGGTTCCGGCAGAACCTCGACCTGGTCACGAGGACGGCGGCGGCGCTCGACGCGGACGCCCGCGCGGACGGGGAGGCCGACCCGGGCCGCTGAGGGTCATCTCCGGCTGAGGGTCATCTCCGTACGGCGTCCCGGAAGTCGTCCGCCAGCCGCGCCAGGTCCGCCGCACTGCCCACGGAGCAGCGCAGTACGCGGAGTTTCGTGAGGTGCTCCAGGAAGGTGTCGAGCGACGGCGGCGCGGTGCGGCGCCGCACGGGGACGTTCAGCCAGTCCTCGCCGTACAGGTTGTCGTCGAGGGAGAAGCAGTTCCGCTTGATCACATCGGCCGTGTGGTCCGGTGCCGCGGGCCCGAAGGAGTACTCGGCGTCGAGGTCGACCCGGGGAAGGAGCACAGCGACGAGCGGGGCGTTCGGTACGACGCGGACGCCGAGGTACCGGCCGACCTCCTGGGAGCTGAGCTTCAGCTTGTCCTCGCCCTGGAAGCGGTCCCAGTCCGACCCGGGCGGCGGGAAGCCCGCGCGTACGGACCAGGACCGGAAGTCGGTGACGCCCATGACGTCGAGCGAGCCCTTGTTGATGGCGAGCGGCAGCGGGCAGGCGGTGACCCGGTAGCCGTCGCCGTCCGACGGCTGGTCCAGGTGCATACGGTCGTTGCCCATCCAGCCGGTCCGGGACCTGGCCCCGGCGCCGGACAGCAGCCGGGCCAGCGCGATGGCCGTGGTCGACTTGCCCGCTCCCGAGTCACCGATCACCAGGCAGGCACCGTGGTCATGGACGAACGCCGAGGAGTGCAGGACGAGGGAGCCGCCGGCCTTGGCGACCCGGGTGGCCACATCGCGGATGACCCGGGTCAGCCACCGGTCGCCGAGCCCCGTCCGGGGCCGTACGACGGTGAGGGTCCGCTCCGTCCGTATCAGCGCCGCGGTCTCGTCGGAGTTCACGTCCCGGAGCGTGAACACCGTCCAGCCGTCGCCGTCGTAGCGCGGCAGCCGGTAGTGCCGGGTGAGTTCGTACGCGCCGCGCACGGCGGTGTCCTCCGCCGCCCGGAGCAGCTCGTCGATCTCGGCGGGCGTGCGGGTCAGATCGATGACGGTGAGGCCGGGGTCGGACACGGCGGGGGTCTCGCGCACGCCGAGCATCCCGGGCGGCCAGAAGGTCTCCGTGACCAGCCCGTCGGCCTCGGCGGAGGTGGTGACGACCCGTAACGGCTGGTCCCGGACGAGGAGGTACCGGGTGATCGCCCCGGCGGGCTCGGTCTCGGCGAGTGCGCTCACGTTCATGAAGGCTCCAGGGAGTCGAAACGGTCGGGACTGGCGTCCGTCAGGACAGCGGCACGGTCCGGGCGACCCCGCGGCGGAACACCGTCCACCCGCGGAACCCGATCTCTTCGAGCACCTTGGCCACCTCCGGGAACTGGTCGCAGACGCGCTCCGGCACATGCGCGTCGGAGGCGAAGGTGATCGGGACCCCGAAGTGGTGGGCGCGTTCGAGGACGTCGAAGTCGGGATACCAGCCGCCGCACATCTTGGTGCCGCCGGAGGTGTTGATCTCCATCACGGCGCCGGCGTCCCGGATCGCGCGCAGCATCTCGTCGGCCGCCGCGGGTGCCGGTGCGCCGGCCAGCTTCGGGTAGTTGCCCTTCAGCGCGTCCACATGGCCCAGGACGTGGAACAGCCCGGAGCGGGCGCAGGCGGCCACCGCCCGGAAGTACCGCGACTTCACGGCGCCGAGTTCGTCGTCCCGGACCGACTCCCAGCGGCGGGTGTCGAAG
The DNA here is from genome assembly GCF_053597915.1 of Streptomyces sp. NPDC001219. Classification (NCBI taxonomy): domain Bacteria; kingdom Bacillati; phylum Actinomycetota; class Actinomycetes; order Kitasatosporales; family Streptomycetaceae; genus Streptomyces; species Streptomyces sp. NPDC001219. The sequence continues at coordinate 23,385 of NZ_JBSFJF010000060.1, forward strand.
ATGTCCCGGCCCTCGAACATGTGGACCGACCCGATGACGTAGTCCAGCGGATACCCGCTCAGCGCCCGGCTGTACGGGTCCATACGGCCGCTGAAGAAGTCGGCCTCGGTGGAGACGAGGATCTCGATGCTGTGCGCGAACTCCTCCTTCAGCGCCAGGGCTTCGGCGATGTAGGCGGGGAACTCCGACTTCGGCATCGCCACCCGGGGCTTCGCGTGGTCCTCGTCCTCCGCGAACCAGGGCGTGTGGTCGGACAGGCCCAGTACCCTGACGCCCTTGTCCAGGGCCGCCGTGACGTAGTCCCGCAGCGAGCCCGTGGCATGCCCGCAGCGCTCGTGGTGCGTGTGCAGATCGATCATCGCGTCACACCGCCAGGTATCCGCCGTCGACGGGGAGGTCGGTCCCCGTGATGAAGCTTGCTTCGGCCGAGAGCAGGAAGGCGATGGGCGCCGCGACCTCCGCCGGGTCGGCGAACCGGCCGAGCAGGAACCTGCCGCCGTGTTCCGGGGCGGCCTCGGCCGTCGCCCGGTCCAGGCCGAGGGCCTCGCGGTGGTAGCGCTCGTTGTTGGCGTTCCACACCGTCCCGGGGCTCACCGAGTTGACCCGTACCCCCCGGGGCGCGAGTTCCTCTGCGGTGCACCGGGTGAAACCGAGCACGGCCGCCTTGCTCGTGTTGTACGTCAGATAGCCGCGCTGGGCGATGTGCGCCGAGATGGAGGCCATGTTGACGATCGCGGCGCCGACGGCCCGCTCCGGCAGCCCGGTGACGAACTCCCGTGTGACCAGGGAGAGTCCGACGATGGTGGGGTCGAGCGCCGCGTGCCACTCCTCCTCGGTCGCCTCCAGCCCCTTGAAGACGAAGCCCGCGGCGAGGTTCACCAGCAGTGTCGGCCGCGGCCAGTCGCCGGGAAGGCCAGCGAAGGCGGCCGCGACCGCCGCGCGGTCCGTCACGTCACCCACGGCCAGCCGCACCTCATGGCCCTGCTGCCGCCACGCGGCCACCGCCGTCCGGCCGTGTTCGGCGCTCCTGTCGTAGACGAGGACGCGGCAGCCCTCGGCGCACAGCCGCTCGGCGACCGCGGCCCCGATGCCCTGGGCCCCGCCGGTCACGACCGCGGTGCGTCCGGCGAGCCCGCGCTGCGGGCCGGTGGTCCCGGTCATGTGCCTGACTCCTTTCCGCTGCCGCACCATCGCGCGACGAGGGCGAGGGCCGCGTCGCGGCCGAGGTTCTCGGTGGCGCCGTGCGGGGAGAGCGTCTCCCCTGAGTCCTCGGAGAGGTTGTGGTCGGCCGCCAGCTCCGCCACCCGCGCCGGGGACGCCCCGAGCCCGGCCAGGGAGCGGCCGAACGCGGTGGTCTCGACACCGTTCCCGTCGATGGCGGTGAAGTACCGCCAGACCTGGAACATCCCCTCCAGATGGCCCGCCGACAGATGGACGGCGTTGCGTCCCTCGCCCAGGGCGATTCCCCGCTCCCGGGCCGCCGCGCCCAGCGCACCGCGCAGCGACACGGGGGCCGCCGCGGCCGGATCGAGGGCGCCCAGGAGAGCGCCGCGCAACGCGGCGATCTCGCGGTGGCTGTGGCATTCGAGCAGACCGACGAGAGAGCCGGGGGTGCCGTAGCCCGCGGCCAGGGCGGGCAGGAAACCGTTGAGCACCACGGTGGCCGGGTGCCCGTCCGGCTCGGTCACCGCGGCGTACGAGCCGGAGCCCAGCTTGTGGATGCCCGCGTCCCGGCAGCGCTTCTCCAGGGCGGCCGGGGACAGGTCCGGCTCGCGCGTCATCGCCTCGTACGCCCCGAGGACGCGCGGGGCCGCGGACCGGGCGGCAGCTGTCACGGCGAGGAGCGAGCCGAGTTCCCGGCGGGCGGCGGAGCACAGCGCCTCGGCGCCGTCGGCGGCGACCCGGTGCAGCCGCGGATAGTGCAGCAGCAGACAGCCGCGCCCGGCGAAGTCCCCGGCCGGCAGCACCGCGCAGCGCCGCACGTCCACACCGCCCTCGCCCAGCACCCGTACGGCCTGCGCCAGCGCCTCCGCCGCGAAACCGGGCGTCATGACCTCGGGCTTGACCAGCACCGCGAAGTGGCTGCCGGTCACGGGCGCGGGCACCCGCGGAGGGCCGGTGTCCGCGCGCCTTCCCGTGGCGCCCACCCTTGTGACGAGGGCCCGCGCCTGCTCCGCGCTCACCACAGAGTGACGCCCGTCTCCACCAGTTCGGCGGTCAGCTCGCCCGAGCCGGCGACGGAGTTCTCCACCAGCGACTCCAGGGCCTTCAGCGCCGGTTCGTCCATGTCGGGGCGGGTCGTCACGACGACCTCGTCCGGGCGCTCCAGCGGCGCCTCCTTGGAGGTGAAGATGTGCACCTGTGCCGGCCCGCCGAACTCCTCGTGCACCCGCCCGGCGAGCCGCATGGCCAGCACGTTGTAGATCTTGCCGGTGTGGTCGAGCGGGTTCTTGCCCGCGGGCGCCTCGATGCTCATCGGGCGCATGGGGGTGATGAGCCCGTTGACCCGGTTGCCCCGGCCGACCACGCCCACGTCGCCGGTGTCCGCCACGGAGCCGAGCGCGGTGAGGTAGGGGCGGCCGTTGCGGTCGGTGGCGTTCATCAGCATCCGGAAGTCGGGTATGCCGAGGGTCCTGACGAACTCCTCCAGCTCCCGCTGGATCACGGCCTTGCGGGCCAGGTAGTGGTCCATCGACTCGATGCCGGCCGCGAGGAAGGGCATGTTGACGACCAGGCTGAAGGTGTCGTGCCGTCTGCTGCCGAAGACCTTCACGTCCCAGCCGCTGTCCGGGTGGCGCTGCTTGAAGTCGGGGCCGTTGACGAGGCGCTCCAGCCCCAGCACCGCGTTCTCCAGTCGGGACAGCGGGGCGTAGCCGTGCAGCAGGTTGGTGTCGTTGGAGACCAGACCGGTGGAGCGCAGCGGGACCAGGTCCTCCGGCGTCGCGGGCTGGTAGCGGGAGCGGCCGCGGCCCGCCCCGGTATGGTCCACCACGCCCAGTTCGAGGACCAGGTGGCGGGCGGGGTCGAAGCCCGTGGTGACCTCGGCCAGTACGTCCGCGGCGGCGCGGAACATGAGCTCTTGCACCGGGATCTCGGCGGAGCCCACCCGGAAGGCCGCCTTGCCGAACACCTTGACCCGGTACGGAGAGGTCAGCTCGCCCCTCCCGTAGCCGACGTCCGCCCCGCCGCCGTACAGCGTCACCTTGTCGAACCAGTGGTGGGCGATGCCCCCGAACTCCTTGAGGCAGTGCAGCGAGTAGCAGCGGGACATCCGCTCCGCCATCGCGTCGCACATGGTGTCCGGGTGCCCCACCCCCTTGCGCTCGACGAGCTCGTAGGGCAGGTCCTCGACCGACCGGGAGTCCCGTTGTATCGACAGCATCGACCGTCTCTCTTCTCGCTGTTCCGGATGGTTTCGGTGACGGTGCCGGTCAGGCGGCGAAGTCCAGGAACGCCGTCCGCGCCTCCGACTCGGGCAGCCCGCGCGGCGGGCTCTTGAAGAGCAACGGCGACGGGGCGTCCACCCGGCCGGACAGACCGCGGTCGACCGCGGTCTTCGCGGCACGCACGGCGTTGGCGATGACACCGGCGGCGTTCGGGCTGTCCTCGACCGTGAGCTTGATGTCGATCTGCACCTCGGAGCCGAGCACGGAGGTGGCCCGCACGTGGGCGAAGCACACCTTGGTGTCGGCGAGGTGCGCGATGTAGCCGGTGGGCCCGGCCACGCCGTCGACGTCGGTCATGCCCGCCGCGCGCAGCGCATTGGCCTTCGAGGTGAACTTGGAGGCCGAGCGGCCGGCGTCCGCCAGGTTCATGAAGTCCGTGTTGCCGCCGACGTTGAGCTGGTAGGTGCCGGCCAGCTGGAGTCCGCGGCTGAGCAGCAGCTCGATCAGGGCGGTGTGCAGACAGGTGGCGCCCAGGTGGCTGCGCAGGTCGTCACCGAGGAGGGGTATCCCCGCCTCGGCGAAGCGGCGGCTGACGCCCTCGTCCCGGGCCAGTTCCTCGGGGGTGCAGTTCACGACGGCGACGCCGGCGGCGAGGGCGGCGTCCGCGAACATCCGGATGGCCCGGGAGGCGCCGGTGGGCAGCGCGATCACGAGGACGTCCGCCTCGTGGTCGACAAGGGCCTTGGCGACGTCGTCCTGGGTGGCGTCGCGGGCGGCGTCGGCCGGGACCACGACGGAGCCGAGCGGCCCGGCGAGGCCGTCGAGGAGGGGTGCCGCGAGGACCGGGGCATGGCGGTCGCCGCCCAGCTCGGTGAAGGCCGTCGCGGAGATGACCGGAGCGGTGAACGCCTCGGCCAGGGGGCGCCCGACCTTCGCCGCGTCCACGTCGAACGCCGCGACGACCCGTACGTCCGCGAGCCGGTAGCCGCCCACGGTGGGGCACATCAGGCCCGGCAGCGGGGTGTCGGGGTCGGCCTGGGCGAGGGCGACGAACTGGGCGAAGCTCCAGGCGCAGTTCCCGGCACCGGCGAGGGCGACACGTATGGGTTTCATGGGAGGTTGTCCTTTCTGCGTCAGGCCTTCCACGGCCTGGGCACCCGACGGGCGGAGGTCTCGTGGGTCTCGGCCCAGCGCCGGATCGAGCGGAAGAGCACCGGCCGGGTGTCCGCCACCCGGCCGGTGATGTCGAACGGCTCCGTGACCGAGAGATAGCCCTGGTACGCGCGGAAGGCGGTGACCCGCAGCAGCTGCGCCCGGTCCAGGTACTGCTCGGCGAACGGCAGATAGAAGCGGTTCCACTGCTGGGGCGTCACATAGGGCAGCCGCTCCAGCAGGGGCACTCCGTGCTCCGCGCGCCAGTCGTTGAGGGCGTCCAGGACGGTGTCGAACGCCTCGTCCACCCGCTGCGCCAGGTCACCGCGTCCCAGCACCGTCAGACGGTGGCTCGCGGGCGGCCCGCCGGCGATCAGCCGGTCCACGTGCGCGGCCACGTCGTCGGTGCTGACGATGTCCAGCAGCGCCTTCTCCTCCGCGACCAGCGCGGGAACGGCGCCACTGCACATGGACGACGGCAGCCAGAAGAAGCCGCTGTAGCGGTCGAGCGCGCCGTCGGCCCTGGCCCCCACGACGATCGGGAAGCGCACGATGTCGGCGCTCTCCCGCTCGGCGTGCAGCAGGCGTTCGGCCGCGGCCTTGGACCACTCGTAGGAGTTGCGGTACGCGTCCGGGGAGTGCGAGGCGATGTCGCCCGCCAGCCCCGTGACGTACGAGGAGGAGAGGTGCACGAGGTGCGTCCCGGGGCCGACGAGGGCGAGCACGGCGCGCAGCGGGGCGACGTTGGCCTCCTCGGCCTGTTCGGCGGGCAGGTTCCAGCGGGTGTCGGCGGCGCAGTGGACGACCGCGCTCCACGGGCCGCGCAGGGCGGGCGGCGGCTCCTCCTGCCCGGCGTGCCAGGCGAACTGCCGCGGCCGGGGCGCGCCGCGGCGGCTCACGCCGTACACCTCGTGGCCCGCCGCTTCCAGCCGGCCCACGACGGCGCTGCCGACGGCGCCGGTGGCCCCGGTGACCAGGACGCGGGCGGACTCCACGGGTGCCGCGGGGCCCGCGGGGGCTGTCATGAGACCGCCGTGATGCGCCGCTCGATGGCGCGGAGCATGTGCTCGGAGTTCTCCCGCAGGGCCCGGCCGGCGACCGGGTTGAGCATGTCGGCGAGCAGCGGTATGCCGATCTCGAAGTCCACGGAGAAGGTGACCACCGACGTGCCGGAGCCGTCCCCGGCCTCGTCGACCCACCAGTATCCGCGGAACTCGTCCAGGTCCCCGGAGACCTGGGTGAACGACATGACGCGGCGCTCCTCGTCGAGTTCGTCCTCCTCCACCCACTCCAGTACGGAGCCCTTCAGCAGCACCGACCACTCGCTGGTGCGGACGCCGGAGGCGGTTTCGCCGAGCACGTTCACCGACTCGACGTTCTCCATGTACGCGGCGTAGTCCTCAAGCCGGGTGACGGCGCGCCAGGCGGCGGCCACCGGGGCCTTGATCGGCAGATTGACCTCGACGTGGGGCATGGCGGTGTGTCTCCTCACGGGCGTACGGGGTTGGGGTGGGGCGGCGGCCCTCAGCCGGCCGCGGGGTCGAAGCTGATGGCGCGCCCCGTGCCGTACGAGCCGACCACCTCGTCGCAGACCAGCAGGGACGGCGGGTGGTGGTGGACGGCGAGCGAGTCGACCAGGAGACCGGCGGCCTGCTGCCCGCGTCCGTAGAGGCGGCCGCCGATGACCGGGGTGACCGCGGTCAGCACGCGGTCGCGGGTGTCGCTGAGCGAGGCACGCAGCCCCACCGCCGCGGCGAGCGCCGGCTGCCCGCCGACCGCGCCCGATCCGACGTCCGCGCCGAGCTGGCGGCAGGCGCCGCCGAGCGTCAGCAGCTCCCGGGTGGCGCGGCCGAGCAGGGCGGTCCTGGGCCCGTACGTGCCCGCGTCGGTGACCTGCCGGTACGCCGTGTCCAGCAGGGCGCTGAGGACGCCGTGGTAGGTGGCGGTGAGCAGCACCGCGAACCACACCATGCCGGAGACGACGTTGTCGTCGATGGCGTCGGCCGGGCCGCGGTGGAAGACGAGCCGGTCGTCCACCTCGACGTCGCGCAGGACCAGCCGGGCCGTGTCGGAGGCGGTCATGCCGAGCGAGGGCCACTCCCCCTCGGCCGTGAGTCCCGGGGACGTACGGGGGCAGAGGGCCAGCAGGGTTTCGTCGGTGCCGGTGACGTGGGCCGTCAGGCACACGAGGGTGGCCGTGGTGGCGAGTGAACACGGGTACTTCACGCCTGTCACTCGGTAGCCCTTGGTGGTCGGCACGGCCTCGGAGCGGCTGCTCATGAAGTTGGGGCTGCCGCCCGGTTCGGCGAAGGCGGAGGCGACCAGGGCGCCGGAGTCCGCGATCGCCTCCAGCAGCATCCAGCTGGTGTCCCGGTGCCGCTGCCAGTAGTCGGCCATCAGCCCGACCGTGAAGGCGTGCATGTTCAGCGCGATGGCCGCGGAGGGGTCGGCCATGCCCAGCGCCCGCTGGGCAGCGGCCACTTCGGTCAGGCTCGCGCCCGCGCCGCCGAACTCCACGGGGATCGGAAGGGCCGCGTAACCGCCGGCGGCGAGCGCGCGGATGCGTTCCGCTCCGGTGGCTCCCTCTCGGGCGGGGGCGGGCTTCCACGCGGTGCTCCAGCCGGCATCGAGGAGGGCCTGATGCGGGGCAGACTGCACGTATCGACTCCTTCTCTACGACGCTGGCCGTAACAGGAAAACCCTAGGCAGAGCGGGCAGTTGAAAGCAGCGGGTGTTTCTCTGTGCGGAACGCTCATCGTGTGCGCACAGCGCGCGTCACAGGTCCAGCAGCGCGAGGAGTTCCGTCAGATCGGGCGCGGCCGGGCGCACGTGTACGGTCTCCCAGCCGAGTGCGGCGGCCGGTGCGAGGTCGGTCTCCTCGGAGTCGCCGACCATCACGCGCCGCTCGAAGTCGCCCTCACCGATGAGGCGGAAGGCACGGGGGTCGGGCTTCTTGGGCCCGCCGTCCGCGGTGAAGTGCGCCCGTTCGTAGACGGCCGGCACCCGCACCCGGTGGAGCAGCCTGCGCATCAGGCTGCCCGGCAGATAGCAGTTGGACAGCAGCCGTACGGTGTGGCCGGCGGCGGCCGTGCGGCGCATCGCCTCCGCCGCCGGCGCGCACAGCGCGTACTGGCCGGGTTCCTCGCAGCCGAGCGCGTACCACAGGGCCTTCTCCAGCTCGGCCTTCTCCCGTGCCGCACCGCGCTCGCGCAGGGCGGCGTCCAACAGGTCCAGTGTCGGCGGCTGGAGCGCTGAGCGGTCCGACATCGCGGTGAACAGGGTGGTGTAGACGGCCTCGACGACCTCCTTCGCGCACCGCCGCTCCAGTGCCAGGACGTCGGTGAGGCAGGCGGTGAACTCCCGCGGTCCCGGCAGCGGCCGGGACGTCACGAGCGTGTCGAAGCAGTCGAAGACCACGACGGCGGGCATGGCTGTCCCCTCTTGCTGTCACGGTGAGCCGGGCACTGGGCACCGGGTCCGGTGGTCCGGGCACGTCAGGACCAGGAGAGCTTGCGGTGGCCGGTACGGAAGAAGGCCAGGACCACGGCGGTCAGCCCGGCCGCGAACGCGCACAGCACCCCGGCCGGCAACAGGACCGCGCCCACGCCGCCGCCGTCGAGGATCACGGTGGAGAAGCCGCGCATCGCCCAGTAGCTCGGCACTCCGGGCGCGAGCGGGCGGGCCCAGTCCGGAAGGGCGGACAGCGGGGTCAGCGCGCCGCCGAGCCCGGCGAAGACCAGCGCGAGGAGGTTGGCGAACACGCTGAGCTGAGCGATGGTGCGGCAGAGCGCCACCAGCGCCATGCCGACCATGACCACGCACAGCGCGAGCGGCACACCCACCACGACCAGCGCCAGGTACGAGCCGCGCACCCGCAGCCCGAACAGCAGACCGCCCGCGCCGAACACCACGGCCAGCTGCACCACCGCGACCGCGAGCGGCACCACCAGCCGGCCGGCCACCAGCTCGAACGGCCGCGCCGGTCCGGCCCGCAGCCGGTCCCAGGTGTTCCAGCCGTGCTCCCGGAACATCGCGAAGCCCACGATGCTCACGAGGAAGAAGAGGAACATCACCGCCATGCCGGGGACGCCCTGTTCGGCGCCGTTGGCGTCGTGGACGTCGTCGGCGCGCAGCGCCGCGCGGAACAGCGGCTGCATGAACGCCATGATGAGCAGGGGCATCACCGTACGGATGACCAGCGGCGCGGGGTCGCGGAGCAGCAGCCTGCCGTCCTGCCGGACGAGTGCGGTGATCCGGCCCAGGGAGCCGTGGAGGGCGTCAGCCATGGAGCCCCGCCTCTGACGGCTCTCCGACGGCCTGGCCGGTGGTCGGGTCCGCGGCCCGGCCCTTGTCGCCGGCGTCCTGGCCGGCGGCCGCGTACCGGCGCCCGGTCAGCTGCAGGAACACGCTCTCCAGGCTGGGCTGCACCACGCGCAGGTTCACCAGGTGGCGCACCGACTCGCCCAGCGCGGCGAGCACTTCCGGTGCCGCCAGGTGCGGCTGGTTGACGCGGACGCGCAGCACGCCGCCCTCGCGGGTCACCGGCCAGGGCAAGTGCAGCGGGTGTGGTGCCTCGCCGGAGAAGGTCAGCTCCACGGCACCGTCGCCGTGGCGGTGGACCAGTTCCCGGAGGGGGCCACGGGCGATCATGCGGCCGTGGTCGAGTACGGCCACACTCGCATCGAGCGCCTCGACCTCGGCGAGGTAGTGCGTGGAGTAGCAGACGGCCGTACCGGCGGCGGCGAGTTCGCGGACGAACGCGATGAGCCCCGCCCTGGTCGCCACGTCCACACCGGCCGTGGGCTCGTCGAGCAGCAGCAGCTTCGGCCGGTGCAGCAGGGCCATCGCGGTGTGCACGCGCCGCTGCTCGCCGCCGGAGAGCCGGGAGACGCGCCGGTCCAGCAGGGCGGCGAGGCCGAGGGGCCCGGCGACCTCCTCGGTCCGCAGCCGGGCCTCGCGGCGGCGCAGTCCGGCCAGTTCGGCGAAGAACCGCAGGTTCTGCCGCACGGTCAGCGGCGGGTAGACCCCCAGTTCCTGGGGTGCCAGGCCGAGTTCGCGGCGGGCCCGGCGCGGGTCGCGTACGACGGACACACCGCGCACCTCGATGTCCCCGGCGTCCGGCCGCAGCAGGCCCGCCACCAGGGACATCAGGGTCGTCTTGCCCGCGCCGTTGTGTCCGAGCAGGCCCACGATCTCGCCCTCGGCGATGTCGAGGGCGACGTCCTGGAGCGCGGTCGTGCTGCCGTAGCGCTTGCCGACTCCGCGTGCGTGCAGAGCGGGTACGGCGCCGTGCCCCGGCGCGGGGCCGGGCGCCGGGCCGGGGCGTGGTGGTTCCACTTCAGTCGGCACGGCGCGTCCAGGCGTCCGGCAGCAGATCGGGCAGGCCCACCCGCCGCAGCAGCGGCTCCCAGGTGCGCGCCAGCTTGAAGCCCTTCATCAGGCCGCTGCCGGACCGCACGTCCGGGAGCGGCTCGGGGTACCCCAACAGCGCCTCGGTGTCCCGCAGATGGGCGCGGAGCCGTTCCAGCCACTCCTCGCCGGACACGTCGGTACCGCCGGATTCCGTCACGACGCTCCGGCCCTCCGCGGCGAGGGCCAGCCCGGCCTCGGCCTCGTCGGCCGGGACCCCGGCAAAGGGGTCAAACCCCGCCTCGTCCCGCCCGTAGGTCAGTTCGCCCTCGGTGCGCAACCCGCGCACCGAGAGGGAGAGCTGTACCAGTTCGTACGCCATGAGGACGGCGACCTCGGCCTGTCCCGCGCCGACGGCGCCCTCGATGTCCTCCAGCCGGGCCCGGCAGCCGAGCAGCAGCCGGGCGGCCCCGTGGGCGCGGAAGACGAGCAGGCGTCGTAGGTCGGCCGGGGGCGCGTCGGCAGGCCGGCCGGCGGCCGCGGTCGCAGCTGCGGGGAGTGTCACGCCGGTACCTCCGTGGCGGGGTGTCCGGCCTCGGCCGGGTCGGGGCGTGCGACACCGAGCCACGCCATGTTGTGCACGAAAAGGGACAGCAGGTCGTCCGGGGGCGAGGTCCCGGCCGGGCCCGACCAGATGACTCCGTCGCCCTCCACGGGCGGCAGGCCCAGCCGCGGCACCTCCAGGGCGCGCAGCTGCCAGCGGTCCACGACCGTGCGGTCGTCCAGCGGCGTCGTGCCGGTGCCGGTGGACCAGCGCAGCACCGCGTGCAGGGGGGCGGCCGCACCGATCAGGCGCTCGACGGCGGCGAGGCACTCCGGGACCCCCTCGTGGGGTGCGAGCGGCGGCCTCAGTGCGGCGCGGAGCAGAGCCAGGCCCTCGGCGTCCCCGAGCCGCTTCAGCTTCTCGCCCACCCACTTCGCCGCGAAGTACAGTTCCCCGCCCGCCGCGGCCCGGGCGTTGAGGGCTGCCACCAGCGCCTCCCGGGCGCGTACGGCCGCCGCCATGGGCCGCGCGCCGAGCAGCCAGCGGGCGGCCTGGGCGAGCCGGTGCGCCTCCACCGTCCACCACTGCTCCACCACGTCCGCGAGCCACGGCCGGCGCAGCCCGGCGTGCCAGTCGTCCCAGGGCCGCGAGGTCAGGAGCGGCAGTCCGAGCGCCAGTCGGCCGACGGTGTTCAGGGTGCGGCGCCAGTGGTTCCAGGCCTCCTCGGTGACCGAGGACATCCGGGGCCAGGGTTCGGCGGTCAGCTCGGCCGTGGCGTCCCGGACGGCGCTCGCCCGGCGGAAGTTGACGTCGATCAGCGTGCCGTGCTCGTGGGACTGGATGGGGAAGCGGTTGAGCCGGTCGTTCTCGACGAGGACGAGCAGGTCGAGATCGCTGCGGTGGTTGGCGAAGCCGGCGAGCACCGATCCGGCGGCGACCGCGAGGGCCGGTGCGCCCACGCCCTGGTCGGCTTCCTTGCGCACGGCATCCCGGTCGAGCCCGCGCTCCGCGAGGAACGCGTCGAGACGCTTCTCCAGGGTGCCGGGTTCCGGGAACGCGGTGGCGGCACCGGCTGACGTGGTCTCCATGCGGCGCAGCCTCCCAAGGGCCGCCACCGGGTTCAACGGACGTTCCGGCAGCCGGAACACGACTTCTCAGCACCGTGGAGGGGCGGCTACAACGATGGGCAGACCGGTGACCGACGGCCGGCGACCGCGGGACGTACCGGACGGCGGAGAGGACGGCCCCATGACCGCGCAGGACGAGTCCGCCCGGAGCGCGCTCGGGGCGACCCGCCGCCATCTCTCGCCCCAACTGGCCCTCGTGCACGGCATGAACGGCTCCGGCGCCATCGAGGTGAGAGGCGAGGGGGCACGCGTACGGCTCTCCGACGGCCGCAGCGCGCTCGACTTCGGAAGCTACGCGGTGACCCTGCTCGGGCAGCGTCACCCCGCCGTGGTCGCCGCAGTGCGCCGCGAACTGGACACGCTGCCGGTGTCCACCCGGGTCCTGGCCAACCGTACGACCGCCGGCCTCGCGGAGGCTCTGACGGCCTGGGCGGACCCGGGACGGCTGACGAAGGTGTGGCTGGGACTCAACGGCTGCGACGCCGTCGAGGCGGCACTGAAGCTGGCCCGGCTCGCCACGGGCCGCACGCGTGTCGTCGCCGTCGAGGGCGCCTACCACGGCAAGTCCCTCGGCGCCCTCGCCACGACCTGGAACGCCCGCTACCGCCGCTCGCTCGAACCGCTGCTCGGCGGCGTGACCCACCTTCCCGCCCAGGTGTCCGCGATACCCGGCGCCTTCGCGGGCGACGGCGAGGACCCGGACGACGGCGTGGCCGCCGTGATCGTGGAGCCGGTCCAGGGCGAGGGCGGTGTCCGGCCGTTGGAGCCCGAGTTCCTGCGGGCCCTCGCGGACGCCGCGCACGCGCACGGCGCCTTCCTCATCGCCGACGAGATCCAGAGCGGGCTGCGCCGCTGCGGGCCCCGGCTGGTCAGCACCGACCGCGGTGTACGGCCGGACGCCGTACTGCTCGGCAAGGCGCTCGGCGGCGGAGTGCAGCCGCTGTCCGCCGTGGTGGCGACGCCGGAGCTGTACGAGCCGCTGTCCGCGGACCCGTTCGTGCACACCACCACCTTCTCCGGGCATCCGCTCGGCGCGGCGGCCGGCCTCGCGGCCCTCACGTCCGTGGAGGAACTGGCGTCGCGGGGAGCCGAGTTGAGCGAGCTGTTCGCCGCCGGGCTCACCGGCCTCGCCGGGCGCCACCCGTCGCTGATCAGGGAGGTGCGGGGGCAAGGGCTGCTGTGGGGGGTGGAGTTCGCCACTCCCGCCGCGGCCGGGGAGGTCCTGATGGAGCTGGGCCGGAACGGACTCGTGGTCTCCCCCTGCCTGGGCCGCCCGGAGGTGCTGCGGCTGCTGCCACCGCTGATCGCCACGGACGAGGAGGCGAAGGAGGCGCTGGCGATTCTGGACACCGTGTGCGCCGCGGTGCCCGACGAGTTCCGCCCGCAGGACCGGAGCTGACCGAAGCCCTCTCACCCCCTGCGCACCCGGTCTTCCCACCCGCATCCGCCTTCGTACGAAACGAGGAGCGTCATCGTGCCGAACACCGCGCCCGGGGTCCCGGACGGTCAGAGCGGCATCCAGTACCGCTACCACCGGGAGCTGTTCCCCGCGCTGCACGACTGGGAACGCACCGAGCGGTCGATCGTCGAGTTCACCGGCGAGAAGGGGCCCGCCGGGCTGCTCGGGCTGGACCAGATGGGCCACTTCGGTCCGCAGGGCTGCGACCTGGTGGCCGACTCCGTCGCAGCGCTCCTGGCGGAGGCCTCTCCCGGAGGGGCGGCCCTCCCCCCGGTGGACCTGTGCGAACTGGGCAGCGGCTTCGGCGGCGCGCTGCGGTACCTGGTGGACCGGCTCACCGCGCACCCGGTCCCCGTACGCCGCGCCTACGGAGTGGACCTCGTCGCCGAGCACTGCGCGGTCAGCGGCCGTATCCGCCGCTCGCAAGGGCGCGAGGGCATGACCGAGATCTGCGCCTCGGCCACCGCTGTTCCGCTCCCGGACGCCGCACTCGACGTCGTCGTGGTGACGGGATCGATGCCCCACTTCCCCGACCCCGGTGCCGTCCTGCGCGAGGCCGGCCGGCTGCTGCGCCCCGGCGGACTGCTCGTCCTCACCGAGGAGGTGAGCCTGACACCCGGCGGCCCGGGGCCGTCCGCGGCGTTCCGCGTGACACATCCGCGCGAGGTCTTCTTCACCACCCCGCTCCCGGCCCGCCTGCGCCAGCTCGACGACGCGGGCTTCACGGCCCTGGTCCGGCGCGATCTGACGGACTGGGCCATGGCGCTGCTCGCCGAACGCCTCAAGGTCGTACGGATCTTCCGCGGCAGTGTCGCCGGGATCTACGGTTCCGCATCCGCCGACCGCATCCGGGACACCCTCACCGCGGCCCGCGAGGAGTACCTGGCCGGGCGGCTGCTGCCCACCCTGTTCACTGCGCGGCGGGGCTGACATGGCGCCCCGTGCCACGGGCCTGCCGCGACGGCCGCCGGACGGCGGGTCACTGCACCGGCACCAGCTCGGGCGTACGGTGCAGCCCCCGGGAGACGGCGTTGCACGCGGCCCGCAGATGCGAGGCGGCCCGGCCCACCTCCAGCCGGGTGTGCGGGCCGGCGACGGCCAACGCTCCCATGGCCGTGCCCGACGCCGTCAGCACGGGTGTCGCGACCCCGAGGGTGCCGGCCTTGCTGCGGACGGCCGCGAACCCCTGGTGCCGCACCCGGTTCTCCTCCCCGGTGGTCTTCCCTTCCGCCTCCCGCACCGCGAACGCGTGCAGCACCCGGGTCGCGGCCTCCGCCGAGGCCCAGGTCTCCCCCTCGGCCCCGAGCCCGCCGTCCGGGCCGAACCTGCGCCGCACGGCGTCCACCAGCGCCGCGTCCGGCCCGAACGCGTCGGAAATGAAAATGAAGGCACTTCCGCGGGTGAGTTGATGCAACCGCTCCGCATACGGAAAAGCGAGATCACGGAACTTGAGCTGACGGGGAACCCGTGCCCCCAGCATGAATAAGGCGACGCCGAGTCGCAGCCCTTTCTCGCTGCGCTCCAGCATTCCCTCGTCGACCAGTTCCGCGATGATCCGGTGAGCGGTCGCTTTTGGCATGTCGGCTCTGCGCGCTATTTCAGACAGCGGGAGTTCGTGTTCGCCTGTCCGGAAACAGCGCAGCACACTGAAGCCACGGGCGAGCATCGAGCGGGAGTGCCTATCGACAGACAATGACCTGCCCCCCGTTCAGCCATTCAGTCCAGACGTGGTCAGCGCCGCGACAGCAGCAAGAAACCGGCGGGTATTGAATCCGTGCAGCCGGCAACTGTACAGGAGGGAAACTGTAGCAGCGCGGTGGTCGAATGGAATGGGATTCCTCGGAGAATTCCGGCCATTACGTTCACCGCCATACGACCGTTGCGAACAAGCCCCTCATCACCGTCAAGAACGGCCGGCTCGACTTCCCATACAAGATCAGCGAGGCCTATGGAAAGAAACTCCTGCCTCACCGTCCCCATTCCCCACCCGGCCACCACACACCCCGGCGCACAACCCGGGCGAGGCGGAACACAGTGATGCCGGGGCACGCCCACGTGCCCCGGCATCAGACCGGCTCAGTCCGACTCGGCCCGGCTCACTCCGACTCGGCCCGGCTCAGTCCATGTCGCCGGAGGCAGTGCGCAGATCGAGGTTCCAGTTGAGCTGGGCGATCAGCGCGTCGTCACCGGGACGCTGCGGGGATGGCGCCCGGCCGGTGCGCGGCGGGGTGCGGGTGCCGCGGGAGATCTCGCCGCTGGCGGTGATGTTGTGCTCCACGCGGGGGCGCCGGCATGCCTCGTAGAGGGCGAGCGCGCTGTCCGTATCGGGCGCGTCCCGCAGGGACTTGGCGAGGATGACGGCGTCCTCCAACGCCATCGAGGCACCTTGCCCCGTCGCGGGTGACGCCGCATGCGCGGCATCACCGATGATCAGCGTCCGCCCGGAGCGCCAGGGAGTTCCGAGCGGGATCTCGGTGGCGTTGGTGGCCATGATGCCGTCGGTGGAGGCCGCGACGATGCCCGCGGCGGGGGTGGCGTCCTTGCCCAGCAGCTCCACGAGGTGCTCCCGCCACCGGGCGGGCGTGGGGCGTGCGAGTTCCTCGGCGGGGACGGCCGGACCGGCGACGCGGGCGAACCAGTACGTCTCCCCGTCCGGCGACACCGCGTAGCCGAAGGCCACGGCGCTGCCCCGCACCATGGTGATGTGCCCCGTCTCGTCCGCCGCCGGCGTGCTGCGCGTGTAGCCGTAGAAGACGCTCTGCCCCGCGTAAACGGGGTCAGCGCCGGGCGCGATCGACCGCCGGACGGTCGAACTCAGGCCGTCCGCGCCGATGAGCAGATCACCGGTCGCGACGCTGCCGTCGGCGAAGCGCGCCGTCGCCTCCTCCGGGCCGTTCTCGACGGACACCAACTGCGCGCCGTGCACCAGCCCGATGCCCCGGCGGATGACCTCGGCCTGCAGCGCGGAGTTCAACTCGCCGCGCCGCAGGCACCGGTAGCGCAGGCGCGCGTCCTCCGCCTCCCCCAGCGGCACACGCGCCACTTCACCACCCTGGTCATCGAGCACACGCATCGAGGGCAGCGGAAAGCCGAGTGCGGTGACCACATCCGAGGCGTCGAGCTGCGCGAGCGCGCGCATGCCGTTGCTCGCCAGGGTCAGGAACGCCCCGATGTCCTGGGCCGTGTCGGGATGCGCCTCGTGCACGGTGACGTCGAAACCTGCCTTGTGCAGGGCCAACGCGGTCGCCGTACCCGCGATCCCGCCGCCGATGACCAGTATGCGTGTCACGTACCACTCCACTCTTCTCCGCAGGCCCCCTCGGGCGTCCACGCCCATGATGTACCCCGTCGGCTGGTCTGCCGTGGCGTCCGAGCGCGTGAAGGCCCGTCTTTCCACGAGGACTTGGCGGCCCGGCCCGAGAGCCGGGGCCGGGCCGGGTGTGCCACGGGTCAGCGCTTCACCGGAGTGAGGTCGGCGGCAGCGAAGGAGACCGAGAACCGCTCGCACCAGATCACCACGCTGCGGAACTTCGACAGGTCCGTGCCGGCCGGGACGGCGTAGTTCTGGTTTCCGAGGTTGCCCTTGAGCTTCCCGAGCTCGACCGCCCCGTCACCGAGCCCGGACTCCGCGCCATCGGCGGACCGGGCCGAAAGGTAGACCCGTACATCCGGCCCCTCGGAGGTCTTGAGGTGCTCCAGCCGCAGCACCTGACCGCCGTCCGCCAGCCGGACCGTACGGGCGTTGCCGGTGGTGTCGTGCTCGTGGCTGACGAAGCGGCCTTCGGCGAGGTCCTTGGGCCGCATGCCGGTCCCCGACGACTCCCCGCCCTCCATACCGGCGTTGCCCTTCCCCTGCGGTCCGTCCTTCATCGCGGCGGATGCGCTGGGCAGGGCCTCGTTCACCGTGGTGTCGCTGAACGCCTTCCAGGGCTGGAAGAGCGCGAGCCCGGCCCCGGCGACGACCAACAGCACGAGAACGAGGGGCAGATAGATACGGCGGGACATGCGGGACACCAGGGCCTCCTGAAGGGGACGAACAGGCCGACCGCGATCGGCCGGCCCCGTCATGTGTCCAGCAAACCCCGCACCCGACCCGCCGGGGTAGCGGGGAGAACGCCCTGTAAGACACCGGTAACCACTCAAACCGGCAGCCCCGGCCTACGCGGCGAAGGGCCACGTGAAGAACGTCCCCTAGGGGGTGTCTTCAAATGATCTCGGGTGGTAGATCATGGTCGGGTGATACGTCGTCATGAACTGTCCGATGCCGAGTGGGAGTTCGTCCG
>NZ_JBSFJF010000061.1:0-40245 GCF_053597915.1 Streptomyces sp. NPDC001219
CGCCGGACGGCCGGCCGGCGCCGGCACCCACGTCCCGGTGCGGGTTGCAGCCCGCCACCAGCACACCGGCGGCCGAGGCCGAGGCGGCCGCCCGCAGCAGGGCACGACGCTCTACGGAAGTCACCACCCCATTAGAGAGGCAACTAATCCGAATTAGGGCGATCTATCCGATTCGTCAGGGTGCGTGTCGTCTCGGACCCGCACCCGGAGAACGCCGGAGCGGGCGCTACGCGGGCCAGGCGCTCGCCAGCATCGCCCGGGTGTCGGCGAGGAGTTGGGGCAGCACCTTGGTGTGGCCGACCACCGGCATGAAGTTGGTGTCGCCGCCCCAGCGCGGGACGACGTGCTGGTGCAGGTGGGCCGCGATACCGGCCCCGGCGACGGTGCCCTGGTTCATCCCGATGTTGAAGCCGTGCGCCCCGGAGGCGGTGCGCAGCGCGGTCATCGCCCGCTTGGTGAACTCGGCCAGCTCCGCGGTCTCCGGCCCGTCCAGCTCCGGGTAGTCGGCGACATGGCGGAACGGGACGATCATGAGGTGCCCGCCGTTGTACGGGTAGAGGTTCAGCACCGCGTAGACATGCTCACCGCGCGCGATCACGAGGCCGTCCTCGTCCGATTTCGCGGGGATGGTGCAGAACGGACAGCCGTCGTCGGCCCCCGGGCCGGTCGGCTTGTTCTCCCCCTGGATGTAGGCCATCCGGTGGGGCGTCCACAGGCGCTGGAAGGCGTCCTGCGTCCCGACTCCGATCTGCTGCTCCGGCTCGCTTGTCATACGGGCCAGCATATGGCTTCGCCCGTTGGCACCGTGTCGTTGGGGCGCATACCCTGCCCCGCTCCGCGATGCTGTGCCGGTGGACAGGGACGTACGGCTGCAGGAGTGGGAGAGGCGCGCCCAGCCCTTTCTCTTCATCGCCTCGATCTTGTTTCTCACCTCCTACACGGTCCGGGTCCTGGACCTCGACCTCTCCCCCGGCTGGTACGCCCTCTGGGAGACCGTCACGTTCGTGAGCTGGACGGTCTTCGTGGCGGAATACCTGGCACGCCTGGCCTTCACCCACGACCGGTGGCACTTCGTGCGCACCCGCTGGCTGGATCTGATCGTGACCGTGCTGCCGCTGCTGCGACCGCTGCGCATGATCGACCTGCACGAGCGGATGCAGCTGCGCCGGGCCGTTCCCGGGCTCGCCCTGGAGGCGCGGGTGATGACGTACTCCGGGCTCGCCGCGCTGCTGCTGGGCTACGCCGCCAGCCTGGCGGTCTACCACGACGAGCGAACCGCCCCGCACGCCAACATCCGCACCTTCGGCGACGCGGTGTGGTGGGCCGCTTCCACGCTGACGACGACGGGGTACGGCGACGCCACCCCGGTCACCGCGCGCGGCAGGGTGATCGCGGTGGGGCTGATGTTCGTCGGGGTGGCCCTGGTCGGAGCGGTGGTGGGCTCCTTCTCCTCCTACCTGATGCGCCGCTTCCGGCTGGAGGGCGAGCGATGACGAGGCCCCGGAGAGCGGGTCGCTCTCCGGGGCCTCGTAACTCAGGTCACCGCCGTCACACCTGGACGCGACGCTCCACGACGTCGAGCAGCTCGGCGATCGCCTCCTCGCGCGGGATGCCGTTCTTCTGCGAACCGTCGCGGTAGCGGAAGGACACCGCGCCGTGGGCGACGTCCTCGTCACCGGCGATGATCATGAACGGCACCTTGCTCTTCTGGGCGTTCCTGATCTTCTTCTGCATGCGGTCCGAGGAGGAGTCCACCTCGACCCGCAGCCCCTTGGCCTTGGCCTCGGCCGCGAACTCCTGGAGGTAGGGGACGTGCGCGTCGCCGATCGGGATACCGGTCGCCTGGACCGGGGCCAGCCACGCCGGGAAGGCGCCGGCGTAGTGCTCCAGGAGCACCGCGAAGAACCGCTCGATGGAGCCGAACAGCGCACGGTGGATCATGACGGGGCGCTGCTTGGAGCCGTCGGCGGAGGTGTACTCCAGGTCGAACCGCTCCGGCAGGTTGAAGTCCAGCTGGATGGTCGACATCTGCCAGGTACGGCCGATGGCGTCCTTGGTCTGCACGGAGATCTTGGGCCCGTAGAACGCGGCGCCGCCCGGGTCCGGGACCAGCGGCAGGCCCTGCTTCTCGGCCACCTTCCGCAGCACCTCGGTGGCCTCCTCCCAGGTCTCGTCCGAGCCGACGAACTTCTCCGGGTCCTTGGTGGACAGCTCCAGGTAGAAGTCGGTCAGACCGTAGTCGCGCAGCAGGTCCAGCACGAAGGTGAGCGTGGCGTCCAGCTCGTCCGCCATCTGCTCCCTGGTGCAGTAGATGTGCGCGTCGTCCTGGGTGAAGCCGCGGGCACGGGTCAGGCCGTGCACCACACCGGACTTCTCGTACCGGTACACGGTCCCGAACTCGAAGAGGCGCAGCGGCAGTTCACGGTACGAGCGGCCGCGCGCGTCGAAGATCAGGTTGTGCATCGGGCAGTTCATGGGCTTGAGGTAGTAGTCGATGCCCTCGTCGAGCTGCATGGGCGGGTACATGCCGTCGGCGTACCAGTCCAGGTGGCCCGACTTCTCGAACAGCTTCCCCTTGGTGGCGTGCGGGGTGTAGACGAACTCGTACCCCGACTCCTCGTGGCGCCGACGGGAGTAGTCCTCCATGACCCGGCGGATGATGCCGCCCCTGGGGTGGAAGACCGCCAGACCCGAGCCGATGTCCTCGGGCACGGAGAACAGATCCAGCTCGGCCCCCAGCTTGCGGTGGTCGCGCTTCTCGGCCTCGGCGAGGAACTCCAGGTGCGCCTTGAGCTCGTCCTTGGTCGGCCAGGCGGTGCCGTAGATCCGCTGGAGCTGCTTGTTCTTCTCGCTGCCGCGCCAGTACGCGGCGGCCGAGCGCATCAGCTTGAACGCCGGGATGGCGCGGGTGCTGGGCAGGTGCGGACCGCGGCACAGGTCCTTCCAGCACAGGTCGCCGGTCTTGGCGTCGAGGTTGTCGTAGATGGTCAGCTCGCCGGCGCCGACCTCGGCGGAGGCGCCCTCGGCGGCGTCCGCCGCGGAGCCCTTGAGCCCGATCAGCTCCAGCTTGTACGGCTCGTCGGCCAGCTCCTCGCGGGCGGCGTCGTCGCTGACCGCACGGCGCGCGAACTTCTGCCCGCGCTTCTGGATCTCCTGCATCTTCTTCTCGATGCGCTTGAGATCGTCCGGGTGGAACGGGGTCTCGACGTCGAAGTCGTAGTAGAAGCCGTCCTTGATGGGCGGGCCGATGCCGAGCTTCGCCTCCGGGAACAGCTCCTGCACGGCCTGCGCCATCACATGCGCGGTGGAGTGCCGCAGGATGTTCAGGCCGTCCTCGGAGGTGATCTCGACGGGCTCGACCGCGTCACCGTCGGCGACCTCGTAGGCCAGGTCCTTCAGCTCCCCGGCCACCCGCGCGGCGACGACACCGCGCTCGCCCTGGAAGAGGTCGGCAGCCGTAGTGCCCGTGGTCACCACGCGTTCTTCCCGCTCGGAATCGCGTTGGACGGTCACACGGACGTCTGACACCGGTCTCTCCTGACTCATGTCTCTTTCGCGTCAGCGATTGCTGCGCAGCCGAATCGTACCGAGCCACCGGACCCGACCGCGAAACGGTTTCACCACCCCCGGCTCGCGGGCCGTCATTCCTCCGCGCCGCATGCCTCCTCGAAGAAGTCCAGATTCTCCTGCAGCGACTTCAGCAGCCGGTCCCGCTCCGCCTCGTCGACCTGTACGGGGGTGACCTCACGGCCGCCGGTGATCCGGCGGAACCCGCCGCGGCTCTCCAGCCGCCCGGTCACCCGCACCGGCAGCCCGACCAGGTGCGCGTGCCCGGCGATCCGGTAGTCCTCCTCCCCCAGCGCGACCCGCACCTGGAGCACATCGGCCCCGCTGAGCACCCGCAGCCGGACCGTTCCGGGGCCGCCCGGCCGCTCCCTGCGCAGCCGCACCACCGCCCCGGTCACCCGCACCGGCAGCGACGGCTCCGCACGGACATAGCGCCGGGCCGCCTCCTGCAGCGCGGGCAGGTCACCGGGCGAGAACTCCACCGGCTCGGGGCGGGCCGGGCAGCCGGCCGGGGCGCCGGCCGCCGGTGACCACGCCACCGCGATCCGCACCCCCTCCGCGTCCCGCACCAGCGCGATCAGCGCCTGGGCCAGCTCATGACAGACCCCCAGCCCGACGGCCGCGTCGAAGGCCTCCATCCCGCCGGTGGCCCGCCGGTAGTCGGTGGCGTCACGGGCCGCATGCAGCGCCCGCTGCAGCCCGGCGACCGCCCGGCGACCGCCGCGCACCGGCACGAACGCGGTCAGCCGGCGCCCGGCCACCGCCGGCCCGACCAGCACCTGGTTCAGGAACCCCTCGGCCTGCCGCTTGTGCCGGGCGCCGTAGTAGCCGGCCCGGCCGTACGTCCCCAGTGCCCCGGCCAGCAGCAGCGAACGGGCCGCGCCGCGCAGCTGCTCCTGCACCACCCAGTGCGCGGCCCCCGAGCCGCCGTCGGGGACCTCGCGCTCCCAGCGGACCTCGTCGCTGGGCACCGCCAGCCCCATCAGCACCTCACGCGCGGAGGGCACCGCGCTCCGCGCCAGCGCCGCCAGCGCCTCCGCGAGCAGCTCGTCGCTGTCCGGGAAGCGGCGGTCGTGCGGGATCAGCAGGCTGGCGCCGCCCGCGCCGCCGGGCGGTGTCCACCGGGTGAAGTGGCCCGCCGCCCCGCCCCGGCGCCGCCAGCCGTGCCGGGCCAGCAGCGCGCCGAGCACCGCGGGGTCGAGCTGCGCGGGATCGAGCAGCCGTGCGTCGTGGTCGTCGGTCGGCCGGTACGTCACGGTCTTCCTCCCGCCCCGACCCGCGTCATGATCTCGCACAGCGCTCGGTCGTCGAAGATCCGCGCGGTGGGAATCCGCACGGTGGTCCTGCGCCGGCCGGTCACCGGGTGGCCGGCCAGGTTGGTCCAGTAACAGCAGTGCCGCAGTTCGAGACGGTCGTGGCCGGCCCGCAGCCAGTCCTCCTGGGTCCGCGGGACGAGCATCACGACCAGGATCTTGTGCACCGTCACGGGCGTGCGGGCCAGCTTCACCAGGTGGTCGTTGTCGAGCGTGAACGCGAACGTCGGCCCCGGCGGGCGCGGGGCGGTCTGGTAGGTGCACTTGAGCTGCACCTTGATGGTGACCTCGTCGTCGACGGTGTGGCCGGGCGCGCCATGGCTGACGTGCCAGTCGATCCCGTTGTCCGGGAAGGGCTGCGCCAGCGAACATCCGGAGGCGGCGGCGACCGCGTGGAGATAGCCCACCTGGAGGGTCTCCATGCAGGCGGTGGTGGCGAGTCCGCCGCGCTGCGGGATGGTCCGCGCAGGCAGCAGCCCACCCGGTTCGGGCTGCGCGAGCGTCATCGCGGAGTTGCCTTCCGGGCTGTACCGGTCGATGCGTGGATGACGGGGAGGAGGCGGAGCGCGCCGGCCCGTCCCTCTGGTTGTCTCCGCGTCAAGTGCTCCGCAAACAAGGACGGTTCGAGCACCGCGCGGCTCGGGTATCACCAGCTCGGGTGGCGTTGCCTGTCATCCCCCGTACGAGCGCGAGGAGTTGGGATGATGCCGTGCTGGTATGACGGACCGCTTGCCGCTTTCGACACCGAGACCACCGGGATCGACGTCGAGCGCGACCGCATCGTCTCCGCGGCCCTGGTGGTCCAGGAGACACCGCGCTCCGCGCCCCGGATCACCCGCTGGCTGATCAACCCGGGCGTCGGGATACCGGACGCCGCGACGGCCGTGCACGGCCTGACGGCCGAACACCTCGCCCTCCACGGGCGCTGGCCGGCACCGGTCCTGGAGGAGGTGGCACGCGCCCTGGCCGCCCAGTCGGTGGCCGGCCGGCCGCTGGTCGTGATGAACGCCCCGTTCGACCTCACGCTGCTGGAGCGCGAGTTGAAGCGGCATCGGGCCAGCTCGCTGAACGCCTACCTGGGCGGCCACCCGCTGCGCGTCCTGGACCCCCATGTCCTCGACAAGCACCTGGACCGCTACCGCAAGGGCCGCCGGACGCTCACCGACCTGTGCGCGCACTACGAGGTCGAGCTGACCGACGCCCACGAGGCGGCTGCCGACGCGCTCGCCGCGCTGCACGTCGTCCGGGCCCTGGGGCACCGCTTCGCCGAGCGCCTGGAGGGGCTGCACCCGGCGGAGCTGCACACCCGCCAGGCCGTCTGGTACGCGGCCCAGGCCCGCGGACTCCAGGCGTGGTTCGCCCGCAGCGGCAATCCCGAGGTCGTCGATCCGCACTGGCCGCTGCGCCCCGAACTCCCCGCGGCGGCCTGATCCCGTCTCAGAATTCCGTACAACGGCAAACGCACCGGGCGGAATTCCGGTGCGGCGTTCTTCCAACGAAAAGGACCGGGCCGCCATTTGCGGCCCGGTCCTTGATCCCGGTGGGCGATACTGGGTTCGAACCAGTGACCTCTTCGGTGTGAACGAAGCGCTCTCCCACTGAGCTAATCGCCCGGGTGTCGGCGGGGTTTCCCTCGCGAACGAGCAGAACAATACAGGCCCCGCGGCGCTTCCATCAAATTCCTCTTCCACGGCGGCACCGGGCCGCCGCGCCCCGGCGCCCGGCACACCTCATCCGCGGGCCAGCCAGGCCGCCAGACCGCGCCGTCCGGCCCGCATCATCAGCGCGTGGTTCGCGAGGAACACCGGCCGCCCCGGCAGCGCGAACCGCCGCAGCAGCGGCTTGCAGACCTCGACCTCCTGCTCGAAGACGGCACGGGTGCCGCCCTCGCCGGGCACCACCGTCCAGCGCGCCCAGCCCGCCAGATCACCGCGCATCGTCATCTCCAGCACCCCCGCCCCCGGGTCCCGCACCCGCTCGCTCGCCACCACCCACAGGTCGTACGGCAGCAGCGAACGGAACCGGGCGGTGCCGCTGCGCTCGTCGAGCCGGGTCACCTCGCGGACCTGCGGCCACCACCGCGGGTAGGTCTCGGCACGTTCCAGGACGGCGTACACGACGGTCGGCGGGGCGTTCAGCAGCCATACGCTGCGGAAGCGGTAGTGGTACGGCCGACGGAACCAGGCGGGCATGATCCCAGTGTGCGCCCCACGGCGGGCCGCCCGTCCAACAACGACGAGGGCCCGGAGACTTGATGTCTCCGGGCCCTCGTCCCGGGTGGGCGATACTGGGTTCGAACCAGTGACCTCTTCGGTGTGAACGAAGCGCTCTCCCGCTGAGCTAATCGCCCGGGCGCACCGCCAACATTACCGCACGTCGACGGGCACTTCTGACCACTTCCCGGTCACTCGGAGACGTTCCACGGCATCGCCAGGCCGAACTTCCAGACGTAGACCGCGAGCAACGCCGCGATGATCACCACGCCGATGGTGGTCAGGATGATGTTGCGGCGCCGCACCTTGGGGTCCAGCGCCTTCTGGGCCGCTTCGGTGACCTTGCGCTTGGTCCAGCGCAGCACCAGCTGCGCCCAGACGAACTCCGTCGCCCAGATCGCCATACCGCCGAAGATCACCAGCCAGCCCGGCCCCGGGAGCGGCAGCATGATCACGCCGGCCACCACGACCGCGAGACCGACGACGAAGACCCCGACCTGCCAGCTCACGTGGAGCGGCCGGGAGCGCTTGATGAAGTGCGGCGCCCGCGAACCGAGCGGCTTCTCGGCCGGAGCGGCGTCCCCCTCCACCACTACCGGCCCCCCGTTACTCTGCGTATTCATACTCCCCAACTTACCGGACGCGACAGCCCGCCGGAATTACCGCTGGGGACGATCTCGCAATCCGCCGGAAGAGGTACCTGAAGCCACACAAAACCGTCAGAGGGGTTTACAACGGCACCGTAGGTGGCATGTCGATTTCGCCGACGTGCGAATCCCCGAGCGCACACTGAGCGAAAGGCCCTGGCGCTTATGAACACCACGGTCAGCTGCGAGCTGCACCTGCGCCTCGTTGTGTCGAGCGAGTCCTCACTGCCTGTACCCGCGGGCCTGCGGTATGACACGGCCGATCCCTATGCCGTGCATGCCACCTTCCATACCGGAGCCGAGGAGACCGTCGAGTGGGTTTTCGCCCGCGACCTCCTCGCCGAGGGCCTGCACCGGCCCACGGGCACCGGAGACGTCCGCGTATGGCCGTCCCGGAGCCACGGACAGGGTGTCGTCTGCATCGCCCTGAGTTCCCCGGAAGGCGAAGCCCTGCTCGAGGCGCCCGCGCGGGCTCTCGAGTCGTTCCTCAAAAGGACCGATGCCGCCGTACCGCCCGGTACGGAGCACCGGCATTTCGATCTCGACACCGAGCTCTCCCACATCCTTGCGGAGAGCTGAGACGCAGACCGCTTACCGAAAGCACCCACCCGCTCACACTTGCGCCCGTCCGACTCGGGGAGACGGCGCAGGACCGACAAGTTCACACGGCACACTTCGGCGTCGTCGCCGCGGACCCACCGCGGAGTCGGCGCTGAAGCTTGTTCGAAGCGCTAGAGTCGGCGACCATTCGGCAACCACCGGGGGCGGTACCCGTCCGGCCCCACCCTGCCAGGGAGCGGAACCGTGATCATCACCCATGACACCCGGTGCGCGCTGGAAGCGGTCGTCGATCTGCTGAACACCGCGCCGGAGGGCGAGGCGCCCGGGGCGCCGGACAGCCTGACCGATCTCGCGGCCCTCGAGGACTTCGTCCGGCGCCACGCCGTCAGCGGCGTGGGCGCGCTCGGTGCGGGCGATCTGGCCACCGTACGGTCGGTGCGCGCGCGGTTCGCGCGGGTCTTCGCCGCCGCTGACGACCGCGCCGCGGCCGAACAGCTGAACGCGCTGGTCGCGTCGGCCGGCACCACTCCGCAGCTGACCGACCACGACGGGTACGACTGGCACGTCCACTACTTCGCGCCGGGCGCCTCGGTCGCCGATCATCTGGCCGCGGACGGCGGGATGGCGCTGGCCTTCCTCGTCGTCGCCGGGGAGCGCGAGCGGCTGCGGCACTGCGAGGCACCGGACTGCCGGCACGCCTTCGTCGATCTCTCCCGCAACCGCTCCCGGCGCTACTGCGACAGCCGTACCTGCGGGAACCGGCTGCATGTCGCCGCCTACCGGGCACGGCGGCGGGAGGCCGCGGGCTGAGCGGCGGCGCGACGGGCCTCACAGCAGGAAGAGGTCGTGCATCGCGCCGAGGAGGAGCAGGAAGCCGATGACGGCGAGGAAGAGCATCAGCGGCGGCTGGGACAGCGCGAACAGACAACCGCGTGGTTCGGGGGACGGGGCGTCGTCTTGGGCGAGGGCGCACTCATCGTTCATCTCGCGCGCATCATGGCGCAGACGATCGTCCAAGTGCGCCCGATAGGCGCCTCAGCAGCGGTAGTTCATCAGATCCCGTGCTTTTTCAGGATCGCTTCGATGTCCGAGAAGTCATCCTTGGGGGCGCCACCCCTGGCCGGTGCGGCCTTCCCCTTGGCGGCCGGCTGCGCCGCGGGCCGGCCCGCGCCGAGGGAGGGGGCGGAGGCACCGGGAGCCACCGCTTCGGTCCGGTCGGCCGCCGCGGCCCGGCGCTCCTTACGGCTGCCGAGCCCACCGCGGCGGCGCTCGACCGCCCTGGTGACCATGAACAGCACGACCGACAGCGCGAGCACGCCGAAGCCGGCCCAGACCGTGGGCTTGAAGACGATGCCGGTGACCCAGTCGATGACGCCCGTCATCACCAGGCCGATGGGGATCAGGGAATAAGCGGCGATACGGGCCGCGGCCAGGAACCGCTTGCGGTACGCCGTGATCGCGGCGACGCCCAGGCCCGCTGCCGACACCGCGGCACAGACGGTCGAGGTCAGCATCCGGTCCTCCTGCCGATGGATGGGTGAGCAGGCGGTCTGCTCCCTTCCATCCTGCCTTGTCCGGGCCCGCGCGGGCCATGTTCCGGCACGGCCTCAGGGACATCTCCGGGTCGGCCTCCTCCCGAGGTCCCGGTTCGGGCCCCGGGCGGCGGGCTGGAAGACTGGCAGCCATGAACGACGCCACCACCGCCTCCCCCGCCCGTCCCGTCCGCCCCGTACTGGACGTGTGGTGCGAACTGCAGTGCCCGGACTGCCATGCCGCGCTGGAGGACCTGCGGGCGCTGCGGGAGCGCTACGGCGACCGGCTGGAGATCCGGCTGCGCCACTTCCCGCTGCCGAAGCACCCGCGCGCCCACGCCGCCGCGCAGGCCACCGAGGAGGCCATCGAGCAGGGCCGGGGCTGGCCGTACATCGAGGCGGTGCTGGCCCGGACCGAGGAGCTCGGCAAGCGCGGGGACAAGCTGCTGGTGGACGTCGCCCGCGAGCTGGGGCTGGACGCCGAGGAGCTGGACACCGCGCTGATCGACGGGCGGCATCTGCTGATCGTCGACGCGGACGAGGCCGAGGGCAAGGCCATCGGCGTGACCGGGACCCCGACGTATGTGATCGGCGGCGAGCGGCTGGACGGCGGCAAGAGCCAGGAAGGGCTGCGTGCCCGGATCGAGGAGATCGCCGACCGGCTGCTGGCCGAGCAGGGCTGAGCCGCGGCCTCACCGGCGCGGCGCGGGCCGGCTCAGAGGATCGGCTTCCACAGCAGATATCCGGTGGGCCGGTAGCCCAGCGACGTGTAGAGGCCGAGCGCCGGGGTGTTGCCCGCGTAGACGTTCAGACCGAGGCTGGTGCGGCCGGCGGCGAGGCTCTCCCGCTCGGCGACCCGCATCAGGGTGCGGCCGTGGCCCTGCCCGCGGTGGCCGGGCGCGACCTGCACCTCGACGACGTAGCCGCCGGGCTGGTCCGGCATCCGCAGGGCGACCCAGATACTGCCGACGTCGGCGCCGCCGTGGGTCAGGACCCGCAGCGCCTGGTCGGGCGTCTCCACGCCGTCCGGGAGCAGGGCGCGGTGGCCGGCCACCGCGGCCTCCTCGGCGCGCTCCCGGGCCATTCCCTGGCCGGTCTGCGTACGCACGTGCTCGGCGAGCGCGGCGTCCCGCCAGGCCGGGTACTCCGCCTCGCTCAGCGCACGGTCGCTGCTGCCTTCGGGCAGCGGGGGCGGAGCGGTGAGGGACTTGCTCATCGTGCGGCTGCGCTCGGTGTAGCCCAGCGCCGCCGCGAGCCGCCCGGCGGCCCCGGCGCCGGCCGGGACGGTCAGTTCGATCTGCCGGCAGCCCCAGCCGCGCAGCACCTCCTCCGCGGCGAGCGCGGCGACCGTGGCGCGGCCCCGGTGCCGGTCCGGCTCGTCGACGGCCAGGTCCGCGATCCGGCCGGCCGCCGGCCCGAAGCGGGCGTCCGTCGTCAGCCGTATCCCGCCGACCCGGCGGCTGTTGACGCAGATGTCGTACGGACGGGCCCGGTGCCCGTCGTCGTGCCGTTCTTCCGGTCCCGCGGGGCGCAGCGTTGTGGTCACGAGGACTTTCTACTCGCCCCCGTGCGGGCGCGTCATCACCGCGGATCGAAGTCGGCGGCCGACTGCTCGTCGAAGATCCGCATGGCTTCCGCGGTCACCGGGCCCGGCTCGTCGACGAGTTGACGGTCGTCGACCCGGGTCACAGCCTGGACGTCGCGCAGCGTGGAGGTCAGGAAGATCTCCTCGGCGCGCTCCAGGGCGTCCAGCGGCAGGTCGGTCTCCTTGGCGCCGGCCCAGGCGACGGTCAGGGCACGGGTGATGCCCGCCAGGCAGCCGGAGTGCAGCGGCGGGGTGTGCAGTTCGCCGTCCAGGACGACGAAGACGTTGGAGCCGGTGCCCTCGCAGAGCGCGCCGACGGTGTTGGCGAACAGCGCCTCGGAGGCGTCCCGTTCCCGCGCGCGGGCCAGGGCGACCACGTTCTCGCCGTACGACGTGGTCTTCAGGCCGGCGAGCGCACCGCGTTCGTTACGGGTCCACGGAACCGTGACGGCGGCGGTGGTGTCGGGGCGGCGCGTGGTCTCGGAGAGCGCGATGACCAGCGTGGGACCGGCGTCGCCGCGGTCCGAGCCGAGCGGGGAGACCCCGCCGGTGTAGGTGAGCCGCAACCGGCCGAGGGCCATCGGGTTGGCCTCCATGACGGCCTCGCAGCCGCGCCGCACCTCGTCGAGGTCGGGGTCCGGCAGGCCGAGCCCGCGGGCGGAGGTGGTCAGGCGCTCCAGATGGCGGGTGAGGGCGAAGGCACGGCCGCGCTCGGCCTTGATGGTCTCGAAGACCCCGTCGCCGACCGTCAGCCCGTGGTCGAAGACCGAGACCCGGGCGCTTTCGGCGTCCTGCAGTCCCCCGTCGAGCCAGATCTTCATCGCTTGCCTCCACTCACCTCGTGCAGGCCCGACGCTACCGCCAGCAGCCTGCGCGCCTTCAACTCGGTCTCGTCCCACTCCCGCTCCGGATCGGAGTCCCAGATGATCCCCGCACCGGCCCCGAAACGCAGCACCGGACCGGCGGGCGGGGTGCGGTCGATCCAGAACGTCCGGATACCGACCGCGAGCTCACCGGTGCGGCGGTCCGCGTCGACCCAGCCGATGCCGCCGCAGTACGGCCCGCGGGGCGCGGTCTCCAGCTCGCCGATGATCCGCAGCGCGCTGGACTTGGGGGCGCCGGTGACCGATCCGGGCGGGAAGGTGGCGTCCAGCAGATCCGCCCAGGCGGTCTTCTCGTTCGCCTCCGCCAGCTCACCGCGCACCGTGGAGACGAGGTGGACCAGGCCGGGGTGCTCCTCGACGGCGCACAGTGCCGGGACGGTGACGCTTCCGGTGGCGCAGACCCGGCCGAGATCGTTGCGGACCAGGTCCACGATCATCACGTTCTCCGCCCGGTCCTTCGCCGAGAGGTCCGCCGCGGTCCGTCCGGTGCCCTTGATGGGACCCGAGGAGACGATGCGGTCGTCGCGCCGCAGATACAGCTCCGGGGAGGCGCTGGCGATCTCCACGCCGTGGCCGGGCAGCCGGATGGTGCCCGCGTGCGGGGCGGGATTGCCGCGGGCCAGCACCGCGGACAGCGCGTCGACATCGGCCCGGCCGGGGTCGGGCAGCGGCGCGGTCAGCACCCGGCAGAGGTTCACTTGGTAGACGTCACCGGACGCGATGTGTTCACGGACGCGCCGCACCCCGCCGGTATAGGCGTCACGGTCCAGCGAGCTGGTCCAGTCGTCGGGCGCGGGGCCTTGCCAGCCGTCGGGGGCGGGCCGGTCCGCGGCGGTGGCCGGCCGGACGTCGCCGAAGCGGGCACAGACCACGGTGCCCTCGAAATCGGCGGCGACCGCCCACCAGCCCGTGGAGTCCAGAGCCGCGGGATCGCTGGTCACATCCCGCAGGTCGGTGGCTATCAGGCCGCCGAAGCGGGCCATCGGAGCGAAGTCGTGCACGTCAGCGAGTCTATGGCGGCGGCCCGCGCGCCGCCTGCGCCGAGCTCGCACCGCAGCACGCTGCACAAACGCGTTTTTGTACTGGCCCCGGAATCCGCTAGAGTTCAACACGTCGCCGGGACGCGCCAAGCGCCCCGGAGGACAGGTAGCTCCCGGACGTAGTCTGGGAGAGACAGTGCGGACGTAGCTCAGTTGGTAGAGCACCACCTTGCCAAGGTGGATGTCGCGAGTTCGAGTCTCGTCGTCCGCTCGATGTGGGGGATCTTCCCGAACCCCCTCACTCCTGGTGGAGTGGCCGAGAGGCGAGGCAACGGCCTGCAAAGCCGTCTACACGGGTTCAAATCCCGTCTCCACCTCCAAGGACGATTAGCTCAGCGGGAGAGCGCTTCCCTGACACGGAAGAGGTCACTGGTTCAATCCCAGTATCGTCCACTGGATTCCCGGAAACGGGGTATCCGTCCCGCGCGATTAGCTCAGCGGGAGAGCGCTTCCCTGACACGGAAGAGGTCACTGGTTCAATCCCAGTATCGCGCACGCAGCCACTGGTCTTCCGATCCGTGGTCCCGCGGACGATTAGCTCAGCGGGAGAGCGCTTCCCTGACACGGAAGAGGTCACTGGTTCAATCCCAGTATCGTCCACACCTGATACCGAGGGCCGGAGCATTGCGCTCCGGCCCTCGGTCGTGTGTCAGGAGGAGAAGAGCATGTGGCCGAAGCCGCGGTGATGGCCGTGGTGTCCATGGTGACCGTGGTGGCCGTGCTGTGGAGCGCCCCAGGCGGGGGCCGCCGGGTAAGCCTGCGGAGCGGGCGGTGGCGGCGGGGCCTGCTGGGCCTGCTGGGCCCACTGTGACTCGAGACGGGTCAGCGCCTCCAGTTCGCCGTAGTCCAGGAATATCCCCCGGCAGCCGGCGCACTGCTCGATCTGGACGCCATTGCGCTGGTATGTCTGCATCGGTGCATGGCACTTGGGGCATTGCATCGTCACTCAACTCCCGTCATCCGCGACTGCTCACGGCGGCACCGCCGGAACGGCCTCCCGGCAGCGGGGCGTTCAGCCTACGCCGGGGCCGCCGGACGCCAACTGCCGTGACGGGGACGTCATCCGGGCACAGGCCTCGACGGCCGCGGTCTCCGCCTCGTCCAGGGGCGGGCGGCGGTGGCGGCCTTGGCGACGGCGAGCGCGGCGGTCTGCACGGTGAGCGCGCGGGCCGGTACCTCCAGGCCGGGCCAGGGATCGCCGGCCGGTCCCACGGCGGGGCCGCCGGCCGCGCGGTAGGCGGCCAGGAACCGCGTCCAGAGGTCCGGCGCCAGAAGGCCGGTGGCGAACCAGGCGGCGGGGCGGGCCAGGTCCCAGGCGCCGTCGCCCCGGCCGAGGTCGTCGATGTCGATGAGGAGCCAGCGGCCGTCGCCGGCGGGGTGGCGGACGAGCTGCCCCAGGTGCAGATCGCCGTGGCAGAGGGTGCCGTCCCGTGGCGGCGGGGCTTCGTCGCGGGCCCACGGGGGCAGGGTGACCCAGGCCCGCTCGACGACCGCGGCCGCCGCGGGCAGCGCGCCGGTGACCGTACGGGGCCCGGCCGGCGGGACATCGGCGAGGGCCGGGGCGGTCCGCAGGCGCGCCAGGGCGCGGGCGGCCTTGGCGGGGCCGCGCATCGGCGGCACGGGGCCGGGAAGTTGGCGCGGGTCGACGGAGTGCAGACGGGCCAGCAACCGGGCGGCGTCCTCCCAGGGCGCGGCGTCGGGGTCGTCGGGCGGGACCGGGCTGCCGTAGGGCCAGCGGGTGAGCGCCCGGCCCTCCTCGGAGAGGGTGAGATAGCCGTCGGGGGCGGTGACCGGGAGCGGGGGCAGCAGGATGCCGTGCAGGAACGGGTGGGCGGCGATCCGCAGCCGGGCGGCGAGCGCGCGGAGGTCACCGTCGGGGGCGTGCGCCTTGGCGACCGTACGGCCGCTGCGGACGACCGTGCCGTCGGGCCGGTCGGCGAGCACCTCCGGGGTGGCACCCGGCGCGTCTTCCGGGGCGGCCGTCGCGGACAGCGCGGCCAGGCGGACGAGCAGTGAGGTGGTCATCGTTCCCCCGAGTCCTGCGCGTGGCCGGATGCGCCGTGGGTGGCGGTACGGGCAAGGGGCGCCCGGTAGGGGATCGTAGGCGCGGGGCGGGCGGGGTGGGAGGGGGCTGCCCCAGTGCGAGGGCGCGGTGGTCCGGAGTGGGCGGTGACGGCCAGCGGGCCATGAAAGGCGAGTGGACCGGACGCTCGAAGGCCGGGCATCTCCCCAGATGCCCGGCCTTCGTGCCGTCCGCCGCACCCCCCGTCCCCACGGGGTCACAGCCGGATGTCCCCCGTCCCGGGCCGCTCTCCCAGGACCGGGGCGCCGCTCAGCGCCCCAGCAATCCGGCCACGGACGACGCCTGTGACAGGACGGCCTCCCAGCCGCCGAAGACCACGGCGAGAACGATCGCCAGCGGCAGCACCATGGCCACCGCGACGAGCGGGTGGCGGGTACCGGAAGGCTGCTGCCCGGCGGGCGTCGAGGCGGCCCTGCGCCCCTGTGCCCGAAGAGCCGCCCGCCCGGAGGTCCGCGCCATCGTCCCGCTCCTGTCGTGATCCGGGCGGCGGGCGTCTGACCTCGGGGGACGAGTGCTCCGCCCGCCGCTTGAAGACCACCCTAGGCTCGCGGCCGGCGCCGGGCGTCATGCCGTCGTACCGATTGGTCGGCCTCCAAGAGGATGACGGCACGGCGCCCCGCCTACTCCTCTGGGTGGAGACCCGCGCCCACGACCAGGGCACATCCCGGAGAGGGAGCGTCGCCCGCACCACCCCGGGCACTCCTGAGGGTGACCTCGATCACTCCGGCCGCTCCCCCGTGTACGGCCGTTCCACCCCCGCACCGCGTCCGCCCCGCGGCCCGTTCCCGCGCCTCGGCCGCCCCCGCCGCATCCCCGGCCAACCCGCCCTGATCCCCCTACATCCGGTCAATCCCCCTTCTGTGACGGATCATTGGGATCATCCGTAGGAGATCGGACCGCACAACCGGAGGTGGAGATTCCGCACTCCGTGCCCCACACGTGCCACGGTCAATCCACCGTACGGCGCATGCGCGGCCTCTCAGCACAGCGAGCCGTCAATCCGTAAGCTGTGCCACGTCAGACGGTTGGCAGCGGAGGGGGCTCCCCACCGCAGGTAGGGGACGGACATGGCGATGATGCGGCTCCGACGCGAGGACCCGCGTGTCGTCGGGACGTTCCGGCTGCACCGCCGGCTCGGCGCGGGCGGGATGGGCGTGGTCTACCTCGGCTCGGACAAGCGCGGGCAGCGGGTGGCGCTCAAGGTGATCCGGCCGGACCTGGCGGAGGATCAGGAGTTCCGGTCGCGGTTCGCCCGGGAGGTCTCCGCCGCCCGGCGGATTCGCGGCGGCTGTACGGCCCGGCTGGTCGCGGCCGACCTCGACGCGGACCGCCCCTGGTTCGCCACGCAGTACGTCCCGGGCCCCTCGCTGCACGACAAGGTCAACGAGGAGGGCCCGCTGTCCCCGGCGCAGGTCGCCTCCATCGGCGCGGCGCTGTCCGAGGGGCTGCTGGCCGTCCATGACGCGGGCGTGGTGCACCGCGACCTGAAACCGTCCAACATCCTGCTGTCGCCCAAGGGCCCGCGGATCATCGACTTCGGTATCGCCTGGGCGACCGGTGCCAGCACCCTGACCCACGTCGGTACTGCCGTGGGCTCACCGGGCTTTCTGGCGCCGGAGCAGGTGCGCGGGGCCGCGGTGACCCCGGCGACGGACATCTTCGCGCTGGGCGCCACCCTCGCGTACGCCTGCACCGCGGACTCCCCGTTCGGCCAGGGGAGTTCGGAGGTCATGCTCTACCGCGTGGTCCATGAGGAGGCACACCTCGGCGGGGTGCCGGACGCGCTGGCGCCGCTGCTCGCCTCGTGTCTGGCCAAGGACCCGGCGGACCGTCCCAGCACCCTGTCGCTGTCGTTGCGGCTCAAGGAGATCGCGGCCCGGGAGGCGCACGGGCTGTCCGGCGGGCCCCTGGACGACGGGGCCGGGGCCGGTTGGGAGCGCGTGGAGCGCCGCACCGCGGAGCGGCCGACCGGGCAGCGGGCCGAGGAGTACGCGCGCCAGCGCACCGAGCGCCGGACGGCGGGCTCCACGCCGCGTCCGCACCCCTCCCGCCCCCAGGTTCCGCGGAACGCGGGCGCCCGGCCGGCCGGGCCGGTATCGGCCGCGGGGAAGACCCCGCGGACCGGCGGGCGGAACGGACGCCGGGTCCCGGCCCCGCGGCCCACGGGGCGAAACGGTTCACGTACCCCCGTACGCACGACCTCGGGCGGGCGCCGGCCCGGACCGGACCGTCGGCTGCTGCGGCAGCGCGTCATCGTGTTCGTGGTGGTGACGCTGCTGGTGGCGCTCGGTATCGCGGCCGCCCAGGGGTGCCAGGGGCCGGCGCATGGACTCGGGGCGGAGCGGTCGGTGGCGGCGGTGCCGTCGGCGGGGGTGGTCGCCGGGGCGGAGGCCGGGGCGGAGAGGCCTTACGGGGTGGGGGAACAGAACCCCTAGGGGATGCGAGCGCCCCCTTCGGGGCCTCAACGCGGTGGGGTGGGGCGGTTATTCCTCCGGTCGCCCGGTCGCCACCGCGTAGAAGGCCACCGCGGCGGCCGCGCCGACGTTGAGGGAGTCGACGCCGTGTGCCATCGGGATGCGGACCCATTCGTCGGCGGCACGGAGGGCGCCGGTACTCAGGCCGTCGCCCTCGGCGCCCAGCATCAGCGCGGCGCGCTCCAGGGTGTGCGGGGCGGCCTCGTCGATGGCGGTGGCCTTCTCGGCCGGGGTCAGGGCGAGCAGCTTGAAGCCCGCCTCCCGTACGGCGGCCAGGTCCCGGGGCCAGCTCTCCAAGCGGGCGTACGGCACGGAGAACACCGCGCCCATGGAGACCTTCACCGAGCGGCGGTAGAGCGGATCGGCGCAGTCCGGGGACAGCAGCACCGCGTCCATGCCCAGGGCCGCCGCGCTGCGGAAGATCGCACCGATGTTGGTGTGGTCGTTGACCGCTTCCATGACGACGATGCGGCGGGTGCCGGCGAGGAGGTCGGTGGCGTCCGGCAGCGGCTTGCGCTGCATGGAGGCCAGTGCGCCGCGGTGCACGTGATAGCCCGTCACCCGCTCGGCGAGGGCCGGGCTGACGGCGTAGACCGGTGCCGGGACCTCGTCGATGACATCGCGCATGACGTCGACCCACTTGGCCGAGAGCAGCATCGAGCGCATCGTGTAACCGGCGTGCCGGGCCCGCCGGATGACCTTCTCGCCCTCGGCGATGAAGAGCCCCTCCGCGGGCTCGCGCCGGCGCCGCAGCTCGACGTCGGTCAGACCGGTGTAGTCGGCCAGCCGGGGGTCGTCCGGGTCGTCGACGGTGATGATTTCTGCCACGGGGAGATAGTGCCTTGTCGGTGTCGGGGTGCCAATGCCGCGTCGGGGGATCGGTTACCTGGGGGTAGGGGCCACGGCGACGACCTCGCCGATGACGATGACCGCCGGGGGCCGCACACCCTCGGCCCGGACCGTCTCGCCGAGCGTCGCGAGGGTGGCGTCGACGCGGCGCTGGGCCGCGGTGGTCCCCTCCTGGATGACGGCGGCGGGGGTGTCCGCGGCGCGGCCGTGCTCGATCAGCTTGGCGGCGATGGCGCCGCTGTTCTCCACGCCCATCAGGACGACGAGGGTGCCGCGCAGCTTGGCGAGCGACGGCCAGTCCACCAGCGAGCGCGCGTCGTCGGGGGCGACATGGCCGCTGACGACGGTGAACTCGTGGGCGACGCCACGGTGGGTGACGGGGATGCCGGCGGCTCCGGGCACCGAGATGGTGCTGGAGATGCCGGGGACGACCGTGCAGGGGATGCCGGCCTCGGCGAGCGCCTGGGCCTCCTCCATGCCGCGACCGAAGACGAACGGGTCGCCGCCCTTGAGCCGGACCACGGCCTTGCCGGCCTTGGCGTGCTCGATCAGCGCGTTGTTGATGGCCTCCTGGGCCATGAACCGGCCGTAGGGGATCTTCGCGGCGTCGATGACCTCGACGTGCGGCGGGAGTTCGGCGAGCAGGTCGCGGGGGCCGAGCCGGTCGGCGATCACGACGTCGGCCTCGGCGAGCAGCCGGCGGCCGCGGACGGTGATCAGGTCGGGGTCGCCGGGGCCGCCGCCGACCAGCGCCACGCCCGGGGTGTGCGGGCGGCGGTGGTGCGGGGCGGCGAGGCTGCCGTCGCGCAGCCCCTCGACGATGGCGTCGCGTACGGCGGCGGAGCGGCGCGGGTCGCGGCCGGTGAGCACGGCGACGGTGACGCCCTCGCTGCGGCCGGTGGCCGGGGTCCAGGCGGTGGCCGCCTCGGCGTCGTCGGAGCGTACGCACCACACCCGGCGGTCCTCGGCCTCCTGGGACGCGGCGGCGTTGGCCTCCGGGTCGTCGGTGGAGATCAGCGCGTACCAGGCACCGTCGAGGTCGCCGTCCCGGTAGCGGCGGCGCTCCCAGCCCACCTCACCGGCGTCGGCCATGGCCTCGACCGACGGGGTGGCGGACGGGGAGATCAGCAGGACGTCGGCGCCCGCGGCGACGAGGGAGGGGAGCCGGCGCTGGGCCACCTGGCCGGCGCCCAGGACAACCACCCGGCGGCCGGACAGCCGCAGTCCGACGGGGTAGGCAGCGTGTTCGGCGGCGTGCTCGGCCATGGCGGTACGGCTCCTTGTGCGGATGATGCGGGTTCGGCGACCGGCGCAGCCACTGCGGCTCTGGAGCGGCTGGTGCGGGGGACGGCCCGGGGCGGCGGTACGGCCCCGGCCCACAGCCTATGGGGCTGCGGGCCGGGGGTCATGCGGAGGTCAGGGCCTGATCAGGTCTTCTCCGTCACTCCGGCGGAGTCGAAGGTGGCGACCTCGTGCATCGCGCGGGCGGCGCTCTGGACCACGGGGAGTGCGAGCAGGGCGCCGGTGCCCTCGCCGAGACGCAGATCGAGGTCGACCAGCGGGCGCAGGCCCAGCTTGTTCAGGGCCGCGACATGGCCCGGCTCGGCGCTGCGGTGTCCCGCGATGCAGGCGGCCAGCGCCTCGGGGGCGATGGCGCGGGCCACCAGGGCGGCGGCGCCGGCGCTCACGCCGTCGAGGATCACCGGGGTGCGCAGCGAGGCGCCGCCGAGGATCAGGCCGACGAGCGCGGCGTGCTCCAGGCCGCCGACCGCGGCGAGGACGCCGATGGGGTCGGCCGGGTCGGGCTGGTGCAGCTCCAGGGCGCGGCGGACCACATCGACCTTGCGGGCGTGGGTCTCGTCGTTGATGCCGGTGCCGCGGCCGGTGACCTCGACCGGGTCGACGCCGGTGTAGACGGAGATCAGCGCGGCGGAGGTGGTGGTGTTGGCGATGCCCATCTCGCCCGTGAGCAGTGCCTTGTTGCCGGCCGCGACGAGGTCACGGGCGGTGTCGATGCCGACCTCGATGGCCTTGAGCACGTCCTCCTGGGTCATCGCCGGGCCGGCCGTGAAGTCGTCGGTGCCGGCGCGGACCTTGCGGGGCAGCAGACCGGGGGTGGCGGGCAGGTCGCTCGCGACACCGACGTCCACGAC
The DNA here is from genome assembly GCF_053597915.1 of Streptomyces sp. NPDC001219. NCBI lineage: Bacteria > Bacillati > Actinomycetota > Actinomycetes > Kitasatosporales > Streptomycetaceae > Streptomyces > Streptomyces sp. NPDC001219. The sequence continues at coordinate 20,902 of NZ_JBSFJF010000061.1, forward strand.
GCAGACCTCGGCGCCGACCTGGTTGGCGAAGGCGTTGCAGACCGCGCCGCCGCCCAGGAAGTTGGCGACCATCTGGCCGGTGACCTCCTGGGGCCAGGGGGTCACGCCCTGGGCGTGCACGCCGTGGTCACCGGCGAAGATCGCGACGGCGGCCGGCTCCGGGATCGGCGGCGGGCACTTGCGGGACAGCCCGGACAGCTGCGCGGAGATGATCTCCAGCATGCCCAGCGCCCCGGCGGGCTTGGTCATCCGCTTCTGCCGCTCCCATGCCTCGCCGAGCGCCTTGGCGTCCAGCGGACGGATGCCCTGCAGGGTCTCCTGGAGCAGGTCGTGCGGGTTCTCGCCGGGCAGTGCGCGGCGGCCGTAGGTCTCCTCGTGGACGACCCAGGACAGCGGGCGGCGCTTGGACCAGCCGGCCTGGAGCAGCTCCGGCTCCTCCGGGAACTCGTCGACGTAACCGATGCACAGGTAGGCGACGACTTCGAGGTGGTCGGGCAGGCCCAGTTCGCGGACCATCTCCCGCTCGTCGAAGAAGCTGACCCAGCCGACGCCCAGGCCCTCGGCGCGGGCGGCGAGCCAGAGGTTCTCGACGGCGAGCGCGGAGGAGTACGGGGCCATCTGCGGCTGGGTGTGGCGGCCGAGGGTGTGCCGTCCGCCGCGGGTGGAGTCGGCGGTGACGACGATGTTCACCGGCGTCTCGAGGATCGCCTCGATCTTCAGCTCGCGGAACTGCTTGGCGCGCGCCTTGGGCAGCGACTTGGCGTACGCCTCGCGCTGCGCCATCGCGAGCTGGTGCATCCTCTCGCGGGTCTCGTCCGAGCGGATGACCACGAAGTCCCACGGCTGCGAGTGGCCGACGCTGGGCGCGGTGTGGGCGGCCTCCAGGACGCGCAGCAGCACGTCGTGGGGGATCGGGTCGCTGCGGAAGCCGTTGCGGATGTCGCGGCGTTCGCGGATCACGCGGTGGACGGCCGCGCGCTCGGTGTCGTCGTACCCGAGGGCCGGGGCCGTGGCGTCGGCCAGGTCGATGGCTTCGGGGCCGTCGGGCGTCACGGCGGAGTGCTGCGGGTCGGCGGCCTGCGCCTGGCCGTCGCCCTGGTCGACGTCCTGGTCCTCGCCGAGCTGGTCCTCGCCGAGCTGGACGAGGGCGTCGGCGTCCTGGTGCTGGGGCTGCTCTTCGGCGTCGGCGACGGGCTCGCCTTCCTGGGCGGGCTGCTCGCCGGACGGGGCCGCGGCCTGCGGCGGGGCCGGGGCGTCCACGGGGATCTGCTCACCGGACGCCTGGGCGGGGATGTGGACGGCCACGGGCCGGACCTCGGCGGGGGCGTCGGATGCCTCCGCGGGCTCGGCGGCGGGAGCGGAGTCCTCGGCGGGCTCGCCGGGGGTTGCTTCGGCCGCGGGGGCGTCCGGGTCGGCCGCGGTGTCGGCGTCCTCCGGGCCGGCCACTGCGGGCTGCGGCTCTGCGGGGGCGTCGGCGTCCTGCGCCACGGTCTCGGGGGCGGACTCCTCGGCGGCCTGCTGACCTGCGGCGTCCTCGGGCGCGTCGGGCAGTGGCTGCGCGGCGTCCTCCTGCTGTGCCGGGGACTGCTGTGATGCCTCGGGCGGCTCTATGACGGCCTGCTCCTCGGGTACGCCGTCGTCGGGCACGGAGGCCTGAGGAGCGGAGGCGGGTGTCGAAACGGTGGGCTCGGCGGCCGCGGCATCGGCGGTGGCCTCGGCCGGGGCGGCATCCGCCGGGGTGGCCTCGGCGGGCGTGGGCTCGACCGGGGCGGGCTCGGTCGCGGCGGCGGCCGGGGACTCCGGCTGGGCCTCGGCGGCGACGGCCGGTGCGTCGGGCTGCTGCGGGACCTCGGCGGCGGCCTCGGGCTGGTCGGCGGGCTGCTCGGCCTGCGGGGCTTCGGCAGGGGCGTCGGCCGTCGGCTGCTCCGCCACGGGGTCAGCGGCCTGGCCCGCCGCGTCGGACGGGGCAGGGGCGGCCGGGGCGTCGGCGGACTGTGCCGGTGCCTGCGCGTCGGGCGCGGGCTCGGCGGGAGCGGCCTGGTCGGCGGGCTGCTGCGCAGCCTCCGCCTCGGCGGCAACGGCCTCGGGCTGCTGAGCGGACGAAGCGGGAGCCTCGGCGGGGGCGTCCGGAACCGGAGCGTCGGCCGGGGCGTCCGAAGCCGCGGTGTCCGCAACTGGGACGTCCTGTCCAGAGGCCTCCGCAGCAGCGGCATCCGCAGCGGGCGCCTCGGCGGCGGGCGCGGCGGTCTCGGGAGCGTCGGCCTCAGGGGCGTCCACAGCGAGGTCCTCTGCCGCCTCAGCCTCCGCGACGGAGGCGTCAGGCGCGGCAGCTTCGGGCCCGGCCTCGGCAGTGGGCTCGGCGGTGGCCTCAGCAGCCGTGCCGTCCTGCTCAGGCACGGCCACGTCCGGCGTCGCGTCCGGAGCGCTGTCCTGCGGCTGCGTCGGTGCCTCGGGCTGCGGTTCCTGCCCGGCGTCGGCGGCGGTCCCGGCGACCGGAGCGGCGTCGCCGGCCTGCGCGGCGTCCTCGGCGGGCAGCGGCGCCGGCTGTTCGGCGGGCAGCGCCGCGTCCTGCGGGACGGACTGCGCCGCGGGAGCGGGCTGCACGGCCTCGGCGGGAGCGGCGGGCGCCTCGGGGGCGACCGTTTCTGCAAGCGGGGCCGCCGTCTGTGCGGAGGCCTCGTGCCACTGGGGCACCTGCGACGGGATCTCGCCGAGCTGCGGGCCGGGCAACGGGCCCTGGCCGGCGGCCCCGTAGGTCTGCTCGGCGTGCAACTGGCCGCCGTAGGGCTGCTCACCGTACGAGGGCGCGGCGAAGTGCTGCTCGGCCGCGGCGGGCCGGTCGCCGGTCACCGGCTGGGCGTCCGGCGTGGGCGCGGCCGGGGCGTCGAAGTATTCGGGGCCGCCGGTGGGCGGTCCGGCGTGCCGTGCGGGGGACGGCGAGGGCGCCTCGGCCGGTCCGCGGTCGGCGAGGGAACGGACCACGCCGCCGGTCGGGTCGGGGACGGGCGGGCCCATGTGGAGCGGACGGCGCGGGGGCGTGGCGGGTGCGGCGGCGCGGGCGCGGTCCGGCTGCGGGGCGGCGGGCTGGGGAATACGGACGGCGCTGAGGTCGACGGAACCGGAGTCCCGGCCACCGCTCTCGTGGTCGCCGGCCTGGGCGGGCATCGGCTCGAAGCCGGTGGCCCCCTGGGCGGCCGCGTCGAACGGCACGCCCTGCTGGGGCTGCTGGTCCGCGGCCTGGTGGGTCTCCTGCGGCTGCGGGAGCGGCTGGGCGGCGGACTGCTCGCTCCAGGCGCCCTGGGCGCCCGGCATCAGCAGCAGGTCGTCGTCCTCGACGGTGGCGTCGGCCTGGTCGAGGTAGGGGTACTCGCCCGGCGGGGGCATCATGCCGGGCAGCTCCGTCGGTCCGGCGTCGGCAGGGGAGGGAGCGGCCGCCGGCTGCGGCTGCCCGGGATGTCCGCCTGCGTTCTCCGGCTGTCCCTCGCCCGGGACCTGGCCGGTGTCGGTCATGCGTACCCCTCGCCCATTGGTAGTGCTCCTTCCAACCGCTCGTGCGACGCGCTCGACCGGGGCGCGCCGACGCCCCGATAGCTAGAACGAGCGAGCGCGCTTCGCGGCACGTCCGCTCTCCAGAGCTTCTCATTCGGCCAAAACCACGGCACTTTCCGGATATTGGCGTACGAAGCCGAATGCGGAACGGCGGCGCAACGATCCGCCAGCCTACCCCGCTCGGGTTGCCGTGCTGGTCACGGGTGAGGAACGCGATACCCGCTGAGCAGAAACACCACGGACCGCTCGCGTTCGACCCAGGCGGAAGTGTCCAGGTCCACGGACTGGAGCAGTGCGCACTCGACGTCGTAGCCGCCGTCGGCCAGCGCACGGCCGAGCGATTCGGCCTCGTCGCGGGTGGCAGCGTGGGTGACGATCCGTTCGGGACGGCGGGCCGCGCAGGCGGTGAGCACGTCCGCTCCCCCGCCGCCGACCCGGATGACGTCGGGCTCGGGCAGGTCCTCCAGGACCTGCGGCGCCCGGCCGTGCACGACCTGGAGTTGGACGCCGTGGCGGCGGGCGAGGGCGCCGGTGCGTGCGCAGGCGTCCGGGTCGGCGTCGACCGCGATGACGGCGGCGCCGAAGCGTGCGACCTCCACCGCGGCGGCTCCGCTGCCCGCGCCGATGTCCCAGACCAGGTCGCCCAGCTGCGGTCCGAGGCGGGCGAGTTGTGCGGTGCGCAGCTGGACGGACTCGCCCTCGCCCAGGGCGCCGCCGTAGGCGCTCGCCGGAAGTCCCCAGCCTCGTGGGCCCGTCGGGTGGCCGACCTCGTGTCCGGCGATCCAGCCGGTGCCCTGCGCCGCGGCCCCGCCGGGCGAACCGCCGACGACAATGACGACATTGGGGTCACGCCAGACATGGTCGGCGGCCTTGTCGGAGGTGAGGACCGTCACCTGCTCCCGCTCGGTGCCCAGTTCCTCGCAGATGACGAAGGTGCGGTGGACGCCGCCGAGCAGCAGGGCGAGTTCGGCGGGGCCGGCGCCGGGTGAGGTGAGCACCGCGACCTTGGTGTGGGCGCGGCATACGTTGACCGCGCGGCGCAGGTCGCGGCTGTGGGCGACCACGATCTGGGCGTCGTCCCAGGGCATGCCGGCCCGGGCGAACGCGGCCGCGACGGAGGAGACGGCCGGGACCACTTCCACTTCCAGGCCGTGTTCGGGGGCCCGCAGGGTGCGGACGACGCCGAAGAAGCCGGGGTCGCCGTCGGCGAGCACGACGGCGGTGCCGCGGTGCTGGGCGATGCGGCGGGCCGCCAGGCTCACGCTGCCGAGCCGGATGCGTTCGGCGTGCGGCGGGACTTCGGGCAGCGCGAGGTGGTGGGCGGCGCCGGCCACCAGCGTGGCGGCGCCGAGCGCGGAGCGGGCGGCGGCGGTCAGTGGTGAGCCGTCCCATCCGATCACCGTGACCCGGTCGGCCATGCTCGTCAGTCTCCTGGGGCTGCTGTGGTTACGCGGGCGGGGCGGCGGGCAGAGCCGCAGGCCGGCGGTGGTGCCGCTGTGGTGCGCCGGTCCGCGCCGGTCGCGCGAGTGCGCGGCAGGCCGAGACTACCCCCTGCGGTACGGACCTGAGCGCGGGCGTGGTCAGTTCCACTCGGGATAGCTGAATCCGTTCGCGTCCGCCAGCCGGCCCGGGACTCCTTCGAGGTCCTCGGGCAGCAGGCTCCACACGATCAGGTCGGTACGGATGTCCGCCCAGCCGCCGTCCTCGGTGCGGCTGCGGGCTATGAAGGCGTTGCGCAGCACGCCCTCGCTGATGCAGCCGATCTTCTGGGCGACCTGCTGGGAGGCGGTGTTGTCGGCGGCGGTGCGCAGTTCGATGCGTTCGAACTTCTGGTGGTGGAAGAGCCAGTGGGCGACGGCGAGCGAGGCCTCGGAGGCGTAGCCCTCGCCGCGGGCCCAGGAGGCGACGACGTAGTTGATCTCGCTGGAGCGGATACGCCAGTCGGTGTTGCGCAGTTGGACCACGCCGACCAGGCGCTGGGTGAGGAACTCGGTGACCGCGAAATCGATACCGTGGCCCGCGGCGCGCTCGGCGGGGGCGCCCTCGGTGGTCCAGGCGCGTGCGGCGTCCTCGGTGTACGGCTGCGGTATCGCGGTCCAGGAGGCGACCAGCTCGTCGTTCATCATCGCGGTGAGGGAGGGCACGTCGGCCTCCTCGAAGGGGCGCAGCACCAACCGGTCCGTGCTGATGGAGATGTCCGGAAAGGTGGATGTCATGCCGCTGCTCCCGCGCCGTTGACTGTGGTGTCCGGAACGTCGCGGGCTGTGAGACCGCGAGGTCACGGGCCGTCTTGACCGTCTTGAATGCACCAGCATGCAGCATCGGCGCGCGGCTGTGCCACGCGCGTGGGCCCCGGACCCGCGCGGTGCGGGTCCGGGGCCCACGGGCCATCCGTGCGGACGGACACGTTCCGGTGACCTGCGGCGGGGCAACCGCACGTCCACACCCGCCCCCCCCGAAGGGGGGTGGGCGGCGGGGAAAAAACCGGACCGGCGCGGAACCGGCCCGGCAGGAGGCGTCAGCTCCTGGCCGGGAGACCTCCGCCCCTGCCCGGGAGGCGTCAGCTCTTGGCCGCGCCGAAGGCCGGGATGACCGAGCCGTCCTTGTACTTGTCCTCGATGAACTTCTTGACCTCGGGGGAGTTCAGGAGCTTGGCCAGCTTCTTGACCCGCGGGTCGCTCTCGTTGCCCTTCTTGACGGCGAGGAAGTTGGCGTAGGGGTTGTCCTTCGCCTTCTCCAGGGCCAGCGCGTCCTTGGAGGGCTTGAGCTTGGCGCCGATGGCGAAGTTGCCGTTGATGATCGCGGCGTCGACGTCGTCGATGCGCGGCGCGGTCTGCGCGGCCTCCAGCTCGGTGATCTTGATGCCCTTGTCGTCCTTGACGTCGGTCAGCTTGGCGTCGGAGCCGACACCGGGCTTGAGGGTGATCACGCCGTTGTCGGCGAGCAGCTTGAGCGCCCGGCCCTCGTTGGAGGGGTCGTTCGGGACCGAGACGGTGCTGCCGGACTTGAGGTCCGAGAGCTTGTCGATCTTCTTGGAGTAGACGCCCAGCGGCTCGATGAGCACGTTCTGGACGGGCACGATGTGCGTGCCGTTCTCCTTGTTGAAGGTGTCGAGGAACGGCTTGTGCTGGAAGAAGTTGGCGTCGACCTGGCCGTCGTCGGTGACCTTGTTCGGCATCTTGTAGTCGGTGAACGGCTTGACGACCAGCTTGAGGCCCTCCTTCTCCGCCAGCTCGTTCTTGACGAAGTCGAGGATGGTGCCGTGCGGGGTGGGGCTCGCGGCGACGACGAGGGGGGCGTTCTTGTCGCCCTTGCCGGTGCTGGCGGTGGTGTCGGAAGGGGCGCTGCAGGCGCTCGCGCCGAGGGCGACGGCGGAGGCGGCGGCTATGGCGACGGAGATCTTGACGGTGTTGCGCACGAAGAGTGCCTCTTTCTTGTTCCCACGCGACGTTGCGCGCGATGTCCGCCCGGCAAAGGGTCCGGGCTCGGGGGTGTTGCGGGGTGGAGCGGTCAGGCGGCCTCGGTGACGACGGCCGGCTCCTCGGTGCGGGTGCGGCGCAGGCCGACGCGCAGCGAGGACGAACGGGTCCCCCGGTGGGCGAGCCGGCGGACGATGAGGTCGCCGAGCACCTGGACGAGGGTGACGAGGAGGATCAGTTCCACCACGGTGGCGATCATCAGCGAGGTCTCGTACTGCTGGTAGCCGTAGGTGTAGGCGAGGTTGCCCAGCCCGCCGCCGCCGACGGCGCCGGCGATCGCGGAGTAGCCGATCAGCTGGATGACGAGGGTGGTGACGCCCGCGATCAGGGCCGGCAGCGCCTGCGGGAGCAGCACCTTGAAGACGATGGTCCAGGTGCCGCCGCCCATGGCGTGGGCGGCCTCGACCAGTCCGTGGTCGACCTCGCGCAGGGCGGCCTCCACCAGCCGGGCGAAGAACGGGATGGCGGCGATGGCGAGCGGGACCACCGCGCCGGTCGGGCCGATCGAGACGCCGACGAGGAGCCGGGTGAAGGGGATCAGCACGACGATCAGGATCAGGAACGGGAAGGACCGCCCGATGTTCGCGACCGCCCCGAGGATCTTGTTCACCACGATGTTCTGCAGGACGGCCCCGCGCTCGGTCAGGTGCAGCAGCACACCGACCGGGATGCCGAGGAGCACCGCGTAGAAGGTCGACCACCACACCATGAAGAGGGTGTCGAGCGTGTTGTCGTACAGCAGCGGCTGCATCTCGTTCCAGGTCACTTGGCACCTTCCTTCTGCAGCGTGGCGGCGGGCTCCGGGGTCGACGGGCCGGGGGCGGCCGCGGCGGCCGCGACGTCGGCGTCGGCGACGTCCGCCACATCCACCTGCAGCCCCTGCTCGCGCAGGAAGCCGATGGGCACGACGTTCTCCTCGAAGCGGCCGGGCAGCTCGATGCGCATCCGGCCGATCTGCTTGCCGCCGACGGTGTCCATGGCGGCGCCGAGGATCGAGATGTCGACGTTGTAGGTGCGCGACAGCTCGGAGATCACCGGGCGGGTGGCGGCCGCGCCGTGGAAGGTGATGTCGACGACGGTGCGGTCGTCGGCCGAGGGCTCGCCGCCGACCGGGAACAGCTCGCGGGCCAGCTCGGAGCCGGGGGTGGCGAGGAGTTCGGCGACGGTGCCCTGCTCGACGACCCGGCCGTTCTTCATCAGCGCGGCCGAGTCGCAGATCGTCTTGACGACGTCCATCTCGTGCGTGATGAGCACGATGGTCAGGCCCAGCTTGCGGTTGAGGTCGCGCAGCAGCTGGAGGATGGAGCGGGTGGTCTCCGGGTCCAGGGCGCTGGTGGCCTCGTCGGACAGCAGCACCTTGGGGTCGCCGGCCAGCGCGCGGGCGATGCCGACGCGCTGCTTCTGGCCGCCGGAGAGCTGGGCGGGGTAGGCCTTGGCCTTGTCGGCGAGGCCGACCAGGTCCAGCAGTTCCAGTGCCTTGCGGGAGCGCTCGCGGCGGTCGACCTTGAGGATCTCCAGCGGCAGCTCCACGTTGTCCTGCACGGTGCGCGAGGACAGCAGGTTGAAGTGCTGGAAGACCATGCCGATGTGGCTGCGGGCGGCCCGGAGCTGGGCGCTGGCGCGCTTGCCGCGGCCGGCGATGGAGGTCAGTTCCTGGCCGGCGACGGTGACCGTGCCGGAGGTGGGGCGCTCCAGGAGGTTCAGGCAGCGGATGAGGGTGGACTTGCCGGCGCCGCTCTGGCCGATGACGCCGTACACCTCGCCCTCGCGGACGTGCAGATCGACGCCGTCCAGGGCGGTGACTTCGCGGTCTCCTGAACGGTAGACCTTGGTCAGGCCCGTTGTGGTGATCACTAGGGAATTTCCGTCACTGTCGAGTGCTCGGCGGCTCACCCGCCGGGCACGGGGCATTGCTTGCGAGTGCGGCAGAGGGGAACAGGGAGCGGCGGCGGGCGCGGGGCCCGGCTCCGGGTTCCGGTGACGCGGGGCGGCCGGGGGCGTCGGGAGGCCGACGTACGGCGCATGGCAGGTCTCGCTTCGGGGCGCGAGGCTCAGGCGGGGGCCCTCAGCGGTCACACATTCGACACATGCAACGAGCACCGGGCGTCTGGTACGCCTCGGTCGCAGGGGTGCGGTAGCTCGTCGTGGTCATGAGCGGCAGTAAACCAGACAGCAGTACGCACGGATCAAGCCAGTCCGTATGGCGGACATACCCGCCCGATCCGTGGACAGCGTGCTACCCGGCGATGGTGATCTCGACCGACCCGGCGATGGCCTGCGCGGATACCGCCGAGAGGTCGGGGACCACGACGTCCGCCGACAGCTCCTCGGCCCGGTGCGTTGTGGTCAACGCCACGGTCGTCATCCCGGCGGCGCGGCCGGCCGCCAGTCCGACCGGGGCGTCCTCGAAGACCACACAGCGGGCCGGGTCCACCCCCAGCCGCGCGGCGGCCAGCAGGAACGGCTCCGGGTCGGGCTTGCCGCGGCTGATGTCGTCGGCGCTGACCAGGTTCTTCGCGGTGATCCCGGCGTGTGCGAGCCGGGCCTCGGCCAGCCGGCGGGCGGCCGAGGTCACCACCGCCCACTGCTCGGCGGGCAGGTCCGCCAGCAGCGCCAGGGTGCCGGGCAGCGCCACCGTTCCCCCGGCGTCCTCGACCTCCAGGTGCTCGATACGGGCCAGCGCCTCCGGAACGACGTCCGCGGGCAGCAGGTCCGCGACGATCTCCGCCGCCGGGCGGCCGTGCAGCGCGATCCGGGCGAAGTCCTCCGGGGTCAGCCCGTACTCCCTGGCCCACCGGGTCCAGCAGCGGTTCACGGACTCCAGGGAGGAGAGGAGGGTGCCGTCGTTGTCGAAGAGGAGGGCGTCAGCGATGATCTTCATACCCCCCGAGCGTACGGACCGCGGTGGGGCCGGACGCGGCCGCCCTCCCCCCGCCGATTAGCATCCCCTTATGCCCCACAATCCCACCGCGCGCCGCCGCGCCGCCCGGAGGCCCCGGTGATCGACGCGCTGACGGTCACGGTCGCGGTGACCGCTCTCGCCCTCGCCGCCTGGTGCGGCTTCGCGGCCTTTCGTGACCAGCCCACCAAGGACTGGCACTTCATCGGCATGGGCCTGGTGTCGCTGCTCGGCGTCGTCCAACTGGTCGTCGCCGTCGTGCAGTTGTCCCGCGGGGTGTCGCCGGACAAGGGCACCGCGCTCTTCGTCTCGTATCTGCTGGGAGCGGCGGCCTGTGTGCCGGCGACCGGGTTCATGTCGCTCTCGGAGCGCACCCGCTGGGGCTCGGCCACCGTCGCCGCGGGGGCCGTGGTGCTGGCCGTACTGGAAGTGCGGCTGTTCGACATCTGGGGAGGCGGCAGTGCCTGAGACCGCGAAGACCACCCGTGCCACCGGGGCCGCGGAGAGCGGTGCGACGGCCCGGCGCTCCCTGGGCACCGGCCCCGGCCGGCTGCTGGTCGCGCTCTACGGCATCTTCACCGTCGCCGCCGCGTCCCGCTCGCTCTACCAGCTCCTCGCCCAGTTCGACCGGGCGCCGCTGGCGTACAGCCTCTCGGCGGTCTCCGCGGTCGTCTACGGGTTCATCACCTTCTCGCTGGTACGCGGCGGCGAGGGCGCCCGCCGTGCCGCGCTCGTCTGCTGCGCGCTGGAGCTGCTCGGGGTGTTCGGCATCGGCACCTGGACACTGCTCGACCCGTCCGCGTTCCCGGACGCCACGGTCTGGTCGGACTACGGCATGGGCTATCTCTTCATCCCCGTCGTCCTGCCCGTCACCGGGCTGCTGTGGCTGCGCCGGGCGCGTACGGAGCGGCCGGCGGCCTGAGGGCGTCCCGCGGGCGCGCTGCGCCATCAGGGTGAAGAACGCGGCCGCCCCTCGCTCCCGGCCGGACGCCCTGTCTGACTGGAATCCGGCAGGCGGCCACGGGTTCGCCGGAGCGGAAACGGAGCGGGAAGATGCCGATCAGTCCGAACCAGGGTTCCACCGGCGGCGGTTTCGCGGCGACCCTCACCGGCACCGGGCTCACCGGGGCCACCGCGGTGCGCTTCGGTGGCAAGACGGCCACCATCACGGCCTCCTCACCGACCTCGGTGTCGGTGGTCGCCCCCTCGGGGGCGGGCGTCGTCGACGCCACGGTGACCACGCCCGGGGGCACCAGCGCTCCGGTGCCCTTCTACTACGTTCCCCCGCCCGTGGTCCTCGACGTCTCGCCGTCGTCCGGTCCGCTGGCGGGCGGCGGCACGGTCACCGTCACCGGACGCGGTCTGTCCACCACCACCTCCGTGGTGTTCGGGGCCACGGCGGTGACGCCGACGGTGCTGTCCGACAGCGAACTGACCGCCGTCGCCCCGGCCCACGCCGAGGGCGAGGTGTCCCTGGTCGTCCTCGCGCAGGGCGGCACCGCCACGGCGCCCGGAACCTTCGCCTTCGTGGGCACACCGACCGCCACCGGCTTCAGCCCGCTGACCGGTCTGCCCGCGGGCGGCACCCTGGTCGACATCACGGGCACCCGGCTGGCGACGACCACCGGGGTGACCTTCGGCGGGGTGCCGGCCGCGTTCGCCGTACTGTCCGACACCAGGGTCGCGGCCGTCGCGCCCAGCCACTCCCTGGGCGCGGTCACCGTCGCGCTCACCACCACGGGCGGCAGCGCCACGGCGCCCGGGACCTTCCTCTACCTGCTCTGACGCCTGCCTGCCCGGACGCCGCTCCGCTCGGACGCGGACGACCGGAAGCGGGTCCGCCCCCACCGGGACGGACCCGCCCGGGGCGCTACGCCTGTGCGACGAGTTCGCCGGTTCCGGCCGGCTGGGACACGTCCTTCTCCAGCGTGACCACCCGCAGCCGGGGGGTGCGCTGCTCGGTGCCCACGGGGAGGTAGCCGCGGGCGCGGTAGAGCCGCAGGTTGCCCTCGCTGCGGTGGCCGGTGAACAGCTGGTAGCGGGTGGCCGCGCGCTCGGCCGCCAGCCGCCCCTCGACGGCGTCCAGCAGTCGTCCGCCGAGGCCGTGCCGCTGCATCCGCGGATGCACGATGAGCTTGGCTATCCTCCCGGTGCCGTCCTCGTCGACCGTGCCGCGCACGGCGCCGACCACCTCCGCGCCGAGCCGGGCCACCACGACGCAGCCCGCGCCGAGTTCGGCGCGCAGTGCCTCCAGTGTCTGCGTCAGCGGCTCGATGCCGTAGTCGTCGTACAGCGCGGCTTCCTGCTGGTAGCAGAGGTACTGGAGTTTGAGGATCTGCTCGGCGTCCTGGTCGGTCGCCGCAGAGATGGTCACACTCGTGCCCATGCGCGTAGCCTCCCCTGTTCGGTTCGCTGGTCCGGGCGCGCTGAGGGTGAGAGGGGTGCGCCCGGAACGGTGTGCCCTGACGGACGGTGCCGTGGGGTACCCGGCGCCGCCATGGCGTCGTCGCCACCGCCTCTTCGGGATTCCCCCGCGGAGGGCGGCGGCAATCTCCGCCGCGAGCATTCTGCGCAGGCAATTGGGGCAAGCGGAACGGACCGGCGCCGGGCTCTCCTGTGACATTCCCAACTCAGATGAGAATGCAGGGGACATGCCGGAGAACGCGCGCCGGTCCGGGCGGCCGGGCTCCGCCGTGCCGGCGGTCCCGGGCCGGGGTCAGTGCTTGCGGAACTCCGCGGCGGCCAGCAGCGCGGTGTCGGGATTGTCGGAGAACAGGCCGTCGATCCCGGTCTTGAGGTACGCCCGGAACACCCCGAGGGCGTCGCCGTAGGCGTTGGGGTCGCTGCCGCGCCGGTAGTCGGCCGGCAGGAAGGTGTTCTCGTTGCGGACCGTATACGGGTGCAGGACCAGTCCGGCGGCGTGCGCGTCCTTGACGACGGACGTGGGCTCGCCGAGCCTGCCGTCCGTGCCCCGCGGGATGATCACGGTCAGGTCCGGGCCGATGCCCTGCGCGAAGCCGGCCAGCTACTTCAGGCCCTCGGGCTTGACGAGGTCGGCGACGGTGCGCGGGTCACCGGACTCCGTGAAGTCCCAGGGGCGGTCCTTGAGCGTGCCCAGCAGGACGACCTTGGGGCAGTCCACGAGCTTGTCCAGGCGCTGGATGCTGCCGGGCTCGAAGGACTGCAGGAAGTTCGGGGAGTTCCTGCGGTGCCGGCCGTGCGCGCGCAGCGCTCTGGCCACCCGCTCCTCCAGGCCGAGGCCCAGCTTGCGGAAGTAGGTGGGGTGCTTGGTCTCGATGTGCAGCCAGACCCGGCGGCCCCGCCTGCGGCCCTCGCGCTCGGCCCACCGCAGCACCTCCTCGAAGGTCGGCACCTGCCACACCCCGTCGTAGACGGTGTTGTGCTGCCGGGTGCCCGGTATGCGCTCCTTGGCGCGCAGCGTCTTGAGCTCGGCGAGCGTGAAGTCCTCAGTGAACCAGCCGGTCAGCTTCACCCCGTCCACGCTCTTGGTGGTCTTGCGGTCCGCGAACTCGGGGTGCGCGGAGACATCGGTGGTGGCGGTGATGTCGTTCTCGTGGCGGCAGACCAGATGCCCGTCCTTGGTGGGGACGAGGTCCTGCTCGATGACGTCCGCGCCCATGTCGAGGGCGAGTTGGTAGGAGCCGAAGGTGTGCTCGGGGCGGTAGCCGCTGGCCCCGCGGTGGCCGACGATCAGCGGTACCGGCAGCTCCTGCGGCACCCCGGACCGCCCGGCCGCGCCCGCCTGGCCGGCTCCGCCGAACACCGCCGCTCCCGCGCCGAGGGCCGCGGCCCCCAGCACCGTCCGCCGTCCCGGCTGCTGCCGCTTGTCCATACGCGCACTCCTTGTCTCAGGGCCTTCGCTGGTCTTCCGGGTGCTTCCGGGTGTTTTCCGGCATGCGGTGAGGCGTGTTGCACACCGGCCCACGGAACCGGGCCGATCGTAGGCACGGACGGGCCACGCCGGGGAGACGGACGACGACTTCGGGGGGAAGATGGTGGTAACACACGTCAACGCTGCGTATCGACCTCGTGAACCCGATGTGCGCGCGGGAGTAACCCGCGAGTATGGTCCTTGGCTGCAGAGTTCTGCGCCCGCTTGACGTTGACCAGTCACGACCCGGAGGGCCCGTTGTCCCGCATTGTGCTGAAGGCGATCCTCGGATTCGTGATGCGCGTCCTGTACCGCCCGAAGGTCGAGGGCATGGAGCGCATCCCGGAGACCGGGCCGGTCATCCTGGCCGGCAACCACGTCACCTTCATCGACTCGATGTTCCTGAGCCTGGTGGTCAAACGCCCGGTGTACTTCATCGGCAAGGACGAGTACGTCACCGGCAAGGGGCTCAAGGGCCGGCTGATGGCCTGGTTCTTCACCAGCACCGGCATGATCCCGGTGGACCGCGACGGCGGGCACGGCGGGGTCGCGGCGCTGATGACCGGCCGCCGGGTCCTGGAGGATGGCAAGGTCTTCGGCATCTACCCCGAGGGCACCCGCTCCCCCGACGGCCGTCTCTACCGCGGCCGTACGGGCATCGCCCGGCTCACCCTGATGACCGGTGCGCCGGTCGTCCCGTTCGCGATGATCGGCACCGACAAGGTGCAGCCCGGCGGCAAGGGCCGCCCGCGCATCGCCCCGGTGACGGTGCGCTTCGGTGAGCCGCTGGACTTCTCCCGCTACGACGGCATGGACCGCGACCGCTATGTGCTGCGGGCCGTCACCGACGAGGTGATGAGCGACGTCATGGAGCTGTCCGGCCAGGAGTACGTCGACATCTACGCCACCAAGGCCAGGGCCGCCTGAGCCGTCCGCGCTGCGCCGGGCCCCATCCGTTCGCCGGATGGGGCCCGTTGTGTGTACGCGTGCGGGGCGGGCGGTCAGCAGGGCACCCGGAAGCCGCCGGGGGCGCGCTGGCCCTCGGCGCCGCCGGTCTGCGCCGTCCGCAGCGCCGCCTCGGGCCGCGGCACCACGCTGCCGTCGGCCTGGAGCAGTTGCTGGCGCTGGGTGATGGTGCCGGTGCGGGCACCGGGCACGTTCACGTTCTTGGCCGTGACGCGGTTCAACGGGGCGGGCGACAGCTGCTTCTTGGTGCGGACGAAGGAGACGAAGCTCTCGAAGTCGCGGGTGTGGCGGACCGGTGCGGTGAATCCGGTGAAGGCGCTGAAGCCGTCCTGGTTGATGAGGGTGTAGGAGGGGGCGGCCAGCCGGTAGCGGCGGGTGAGGTCGAGGGCGGTGCCGTCGATGAACACGTCGGCCGGGTCGATCCGCCGGCCGACCGGTCCCGCCGCGTCGAAGGTGTAGCGGACGTTGGCGGAGACGGCCAGCGGGGAGAAGCCGAGGCCGCCGCCGGCGGTCGGGGCCCACTGCTCCTCCAGCGCGTCGTGGAGCTGCCGGCCGGTGACCGTGACGGTCATGATCGGGTCGCCGAAGCCGACGGAGTTCCAGGCCTGCGCGAAGGTGACGGTGCCGCCCGTCGCCTCGTCCCGGATCAGGTCGCCGGCGATCACGGCCTGGCCGACGCGGGGGGCGACCGCGATGACGGCGAGGTCCGCGGGGGTGTTGGGGTGGGCGGCGGGGTCGGCCATCGGTTCGAGCGGCTGACGGCCCGCCCACAGGGCCCAGTCGGCGACGAGGTTGCCCATGGTGCTCTCCCCCACCGTGTTGCGCCGCCGGGTGAAGGAGGCGGTCTGGGTGCCGAGGCGGCTGCGGGCGCGCCGGCTGCCGTAGTCCGCCCAGTAGCCGGCGATCGACTTGAGCTCCGGGTCCGGTGTCACGTCCCGGGTGTTGGGGTGGTTGGTGGTGGTGGTCAGCTCCCGGACCACCGCTCCGGTGTCCGGGTCGAGGCGCAGGGTGATCTCGTTGATGATCTGGCCGTAGCAGCCGGCCTCGACGAACGGCCGGGGCACGCCGTCGGGGTCGGGCAGCATCATGGTGAAGGCGCAGTGCCAGTGTCCGGTGATGATGGCGTCGATGTCCGGGGAGACGCGCAGCGCCAGTTCGTAGGCGGGGCCGGAGGGGTTGCTGCCGCTGGAGAAGTCGCTGCCCGCCACCGCGCCGTCGTGCATGCTGAGCACGATCGCCCGCACCCCGCGGGACTTGAGCTCGGCGGCGCAGCGGTTGGCGGTCTCCAGCTCGTCGAGGGTGCGCAGTCCCGGCTGGTAGGAGCCGGGGAAGGACTCGGTGCCGATGGCGGTCAGATGGATGAAGCCGACCGGCAGCCGGCGGCCGCCGCCGGCGTCCACGTACTCGATGTTGTACGGCGGCAGCACGAGTTCGCCGTTCGCGTTCCACACCGTGTTGGCGCTGTAGTAGGGGAACTCCGCGCCGCGGAAGCGGCGGCCGGTGGAGTCGGGGAAGGCGTCGTCGCGGCCGACGACCGGGAAGCTCTCGCCGTCCTCCATGTGCGCGGTGAGGAACTTCGCGGACTTGTCGAACTCGTGGTTGCCGGCCGAGGCGAAGTCCAGGCCCAGGGCGTTCAGCGCCTCGATGGTGGGTTCGTCGGCGAAGGTGGCGGCGTCGAACTCCCAGCCGGAGAAGAGGTCGCCGGGCGCGAAGAAGAGGGAGTTGCGGTGGCCGTCGCGCAGTCGCTCCAGGTGGGCGGCCATGTAGGCGACGCCGCCGACGGTGTAGGTCTTCCCGCCGGCCCCGGTGATGATCGAGTGGGCACCGGGGGCGCCCTGCAGGTAGCCGTGCAGATCGGTGATGTTGAGGAGCTGGACGTCGACGTACTCGTCGGCGGTGGCCGCGTCGCGGGCGTGGCCGGTGGCGTAGGCGTTGCTGCCGATGGCGCTCGCGGTGGCCAGGGCCCCCGCGGCGGTGATGAAGGAGCGTCGTCCGATGTCGCGCACTGCGTCACTCTCCTGAGCGGGCCGTCCGTGAGGGGACGACGGGAGAGTCAAGCAAGCCGCTCCGGACGGCCGGTCACCGTACGGGGTACCGGGCGTGAACGGGCGGGGGACAGTCGCCCCCGGGGCGTGTCCCGTTGATCATGCGGGTGTGTGGCGCCGTGATCCACGGGACACGCCCTGGGGCGCGGCGGGTGCCCGCCGTCCGGCGGATGGCCGTACGGCTTACGGGCGTGCCTCCCCGGCCGGCGGAGACCGGGGGTGAGACGTCCTAAGGGCGCTCCGCCGGGCCGGAGCCGCGCGCCGGCTCCGGCGCGGCCGCGGAGAGCGCGGCGGGCTCGGAGGGCGGGGCCGGGCTGTTGCCCAGCTCCTGGCCGCGGAGCAGGAACCACGCGGCCACCGCCGCGGACAGCAGGACCACCGCCCCCACCCCGGCCGCGACGTCCACACCGGCGACGAAGGAGTCCTGGGCGGCCTTGACCAGCGCGGCGCCCTGTTCGGCGGGGAGTTGGCCGGCCGTCTCGACGGCGCCGCCGAGCGAGTCGCGGGCGGCGTCGGTGGCCGCTCCCGGCACCCCGGGCGGTGCGTCGAAGCCCCGGTAGATGCCGGTCACGATGGAGCCGAGCAGGGCGATGCCGAGCGCGGCGCCCAGTTCGTAGGCGGTCTCGGAGACCGCGGAGGCGGCGCCCGCCTCCTCCTTGGGCACGCTGCCGAGGATCACGTCGGCGGTGACGGTGAAGGAGAATCCGGCGCCGACACCGACGACGAAGAGGATCACGCACAGCGCGGCGGTGCCGGTGTCGGCGTGCAGGGTGGTGCAGCCGACCAGGGCGAGCCCGACCACGGCGAGGCCGCCGGCCACCACGATCCGTACGGACAGCCGCCGGGCGACCCAGCCGGCCGCCAGACCGGCACCCACCGCGCCGACCGCGGCCGGGAGTTCGACGAGTCCGGCGTTCAGCGGTGAACGCAGCTGCACCATCTGGAGGAACTGGGAGAGGAAGAAGACCAGCCCGGACAGCCCGAGGATGGTCAGCAGATCGGCGAGTACCGCCCCGGAGAACCCCCGGTGGTGAAAGAGCTTCATGTTCAGCAGCGGCGAGGCGAGGGTGAGCTGTCTGCGGACGAACACGAACAGGGTGAGCGCCCCGACGGCGGCCGTCAGCGCGATGTCCCAGCGGTAGCCGTGCACCGCCGCTTCCTTGATGGCGTAGACGACGCAGACGATGCCCACCAGGGCCAGCAGGACGCTGGGGATGTCCCAGGGTCCTGGGTCCGGATTGCGGGACTCCGGGATGACCTTGGCGCCGACGGCCACCAGCAGCGCCATCACCGGCAGGTTGATCAGGAAGACCGAGCCCCACCAGAAGTGCCCCAGCAGGAACCCGCCGAGGACGGGGCCCACGGCCATGCCGGCCGAGGCCATGGCGCCCCAGATGCCGACGGCCAGACTGCGTTCCCTGGGGTCGTGGAAGAGGTTGCGGATCAGCGCGAGGGTGGACGGCATCAGCGTCGCACCGGCCACGCCCTGGAGCGCGCGGGCCAGGATCATCATCTCGGGCGTGGTGGCGTACGCGGCCAGCACCGACATCGCGCCGAAGCCGACGGAGCCCAGCAGCAGCAGCTTCTTGCGGCCGATGCGGTCGCCGAGGCTGCCCATGGAGACCAGCAGGCCGGCGATGACGAAGGAGTAGATGTCACCGATCCAGAGCAGCTGGGTCCCGGACGGCTGGAGGTCCTCGCTGAGGAAGGGGGTGGCGAGGCCGAGGACCGTGGCGTCGACACCGACCAGCAGGACGGCGAGGACGAGGACGGCGAGCGCGAGCCAGCGGCCCGGCCGGGGCTGGTCGTCGACATGGGCCGAGCCCGCCGGTCCTGACGCTATGGTCTCGGTCATTTTTCCATGCTCCGTCGGATGCCGCCGAGCAGCAGCTCGGCGATCGAGTGGTGGAGGTCGTTACGGGCGACCCGCCCTTCGTGCACGGCCCAGGCGCCGGCGCCGATCAGCCCGTAGAAGGCCTCGGTGAGCCAGGCGGCGCTCAGATCGATCCGGAAGACGCCCTCTTCCTGGCCGCGCCGGAAGAGGGCGGCGAGGCGGGCGTCGAGCTCCTCCCAGCCGGCGTTGATCTCGCCGTCCTCGAAGAGCTGGTTCTCGGTGAAGAGGAAGGCGAGCACGGCGGCGACCGGTTCGGCCTCTCTGATCAGCCGGCGCAGCGCGTCGGCGGCGTCCCCCTCGTCCAGCCGGGCCGCGTCCATCGCCTGTCCGCACTGGGCGATCCCGTGCTCCTCCAGCGCTCTGATCAGCGCGTCCCGCCCGGCGAAGTGCCGGTGCAGGGTCGCGCGACTGATGCCCGCGGCGCGGGCGATCTCGTCCATTGGCGTCGAGGCCCGCCGCGTGAGCAACGCGGCGGCTTCCTTCAGAACGCGTTCACGGTCCAGGGCCATGAGACATACAGTACCAGAAGTCCTCTGTGCGGCGGAGCGGGCCGTGCTGCATGACGGGTCTGCATGACTGATCTTGCGAGTATTCGACTCCTTTCACGCAGCTGTCAACAC
>NZ_JBSFJF010000062.1:0-39826 GCF_053597915.1 Streptomyces sp. NPDC001219
TGCTTGGGGGGGTCTTGTTTTTAGGTGTGTGCACCTCCCCCCCCGCCGCGGGCGGGGGCCGGCGGCGCGGGGGGGCCCCGCCCCCCCCCCCCCCCCAACGCCCAGTCACGGCCGACCGCGGCGGCCGAGGCCAGCGTCTCCAGACAGCCGCGCTGCCCGCAGCCGCACTCGCGCCCGCCGGGCCGTACGACGATGTGGCCGATCTCTCCCGCGCTGCCGTGCGCACCGGCCTCGATCCGGCCGTCGATGCCGATGGCGCCGGCGATCCCGGTGCCCAGGGGGACGAAGAGGAACCGGTCGGCCTCCCGGCCCGCGCCGATCCGGCCCTCGGCCAGGCCGCCGGCGCGGACGTCGTGGCCGAGCGCGACCGGCACCCCGCCCAGCCGCTCGGACAGCAGCGCCCGCATCGGGACGTCCCGCCAGCCGAGGTTCGCGGCGTAGACGGCGGTGCCGGAGCGCTCGTCGACGATGCCGGGGACCGCGACGCCGGCCGCCGCGGCGGGGGTGCCGTAGCGGGCCGTGCCGAGGTCGCGGAGCTCGGCGGCGAAGCCGAGGACGGCCTCGACCACCGCGTCGGGGCCGTGCTCGCGGCCGGTGGGGCGCCGCGCCTCGTACAGCAGCGCGGGGGGCGTGTCCCCGGAGGACGCGGTGTCCGCCCCCACGAGGGCGGCCTTCATCCCGGTGCCGCCCACATCCAGGGCGATGACGTGTCTCACGGGAACAGTTTTGCGCGATCCGACCGGAAAGGTCTAGTCCACTCACCGGGGCGATCGGGCCGGAGGTGCGGCCGTCGGGCCGGTACCGGCGCGAACCGGGGGGTGGTGTAGACCTTGTAAAGGGCGCGGGGGAGACTCGCTGTTCATGCCGTTCGAGGGCGACCCCTGAGGCGGCCGGGTCGATACCCGACAAGCACGGATTTTCAGAACAAAGGGCGGAACAGCAGTGCAGCGGCGGTACTTGAGCCTGGCGGCGGCGATCGCCACCACCATGACACTGACTCTCACCGGTTGCGGCGGTGGCACCGGCAGCGACGACGTCACCCTCAAACTGGTCGCGGCGGACTACGGCGACAGCCAGGCCAACGGCTC
Source organism: Streptomyces sp. NPDC001219 (assembly GCF_053597915.1). Lineage (NCBI taxonomy): Bacteria > Bacillati > Actinomycetota > Actinomycetes > Kitasatosporales > Streptomycetaceae > Streptomyces > Streptomyces sp. NPDC001219. The sequence goes on from NZ_JBSFJF010000062.1 coordinate 1,089, forward strand.
CCAGCACTACTGGGACGACCTCGCCCGCGCCTTCGAGAAGAAGAACCCCGGCATCAAGGTCGACGTCGACGTCTACAGCTGGACCGACGTCGACAAGAAGGTCGCGGAGATGGCCGAGGACGGCCACGCCCCCGACCTCGCCCAGATCGGCGCCTACGCCGACTACGCGGCCAAGGGCCAGCTCTACAGCGCCGACCAGCTGCTCTCCATCCCCACCCAGGCAGACTTCACCCCCTCCCTCGCGGAGGCCGGCGAATACAAGCGGGTCCAGTACGGCATGCCCTTCGGCGCCAGCACCCGGCGGCTCTTCTACAACAAGAAGCTGTTCGCCGAGGCCGGCATCGCCGCCCCGCCGCAGAACTGGGACGACATCGCCCACGACGCCCAGCTGCTGAAGGCGCGGGGCGTCAAGATGCCGTTCGCGCTGCCGCTCGGCCCGGAGGAGACCCAGGCCGAGACGATGCAGTGGATGCTCAGCGGGGGCGGCGGCTACACCGACAGCATCGGCAAGTACACGATCGACTCCCCGGAGAACGTCAAGACCTTCTCCTGGCTGCAGAAGAACCTCGTCGGCAAGGGCCTGACCGGCACCGACCCCGCCAAGCTCAACCGTGAGGACGCCTTCGCGGGCTTCGCCGACGGTGACGTCGGCATGCTCAACGGCCACCCCACCCTGATGAAGCAGGCCGCCGCCAAGGGCATCGACTACGGCACCGTCGAGCTGCCCGGCACCCACGGCAAGGCCAAGGCCACCATGGGCGTCGCCGACTGGATGATGGCCTTCAAGCAGGGCGGCCACCGCACCCAGGTCGGCAAGTTCCTCGACTTCGTCTACAGCAAGAAGAACGTCGAGAAGTTCTCCGGCGAATACGGGCTGCTGCCGGTCACCACCTCCGCCTCCCAGGCGATGCTGGCCGACGACACGTACGCCAAGTTCCACGGCTTCCTCAAGCAGCTCACCAACGCCGAGTTCTACCCGGCGAACAAGACCTCCTGGCCGCTCATCTCCAAGACCGTCAAGGGGAAGATGGGCCCCGCGGTCGGCCCGCGGGGCAACCCGGCCGGGGTGCTCACCGACATCCAGAACACCGCGGACACGGCGGACAGCGCCGCCGAATGACGCGGTGCGGGCGCGGACGCGGACAGCCGTCCCGGCCGTCCCGGCCGGTCCTGGCCGGGGCGACGGGCCGGGCACTGTCCGACCGTGCGCTTATCGTGGAAGCGTGATGACGGGCGGAACGGCGGGTGCGGACGGTGCGGGCGGCGAGTCCGGGGCCGCCGGGCGTGCCTCCGGGCTCTCCGCCCGGGACGAGGCGGTGCTCGCCGTCGAGCGCCGCTCCTGGCCCGGCCCCGGCCCCAAGGAGCGCGCGATCCGCGAGCGGCTCGGCATCTCCCCGACCCGCTACTACCAGCTCCTCAACGCCCTGCTGGACGACCCCCGCGCGCTCGCCCACGACCCCGTCACGGTCAACCGCCTGCGCCGCATACGGGACGCGCGGCGCGCCCGCCGCTGACCGGAGCGGCCCGGTCGGCGGTGACCAGGGTTCCCCGGCCGCACTGACCGGGTGTGCGGCCGTCGCCGCCCCGCGGGCCTCGGCCCGCCGCCCCGCCCACCCCGCACCGGGCGCCCTGCCCGCTGCCCCCGTGCGCCCGTACACCCCCGGCTGCCTCCGGCGGTACCCCCGGCGCCCGCCCCGCGCCGGTAGGGTCGGCGCCATGGGCAGCCCCCCGAACGCCGCGCCGCAGTCCCAGCCGGAGCCCGGCCCCGTGCCGACCCCGCACACCCCCGCCGGCCGCGACGGCCTCGCCGCGCTGCTGGCACACCCGGAACGCGCCGTCCTCGCCCTCGACTTCGACGGCACCCTCGCCGAGATCGTCCCCGACCCGGAGAAGGCCCGCGCCCATGGCGGCGCCGTCGCCGCCCTCGCCCGCCTGGTGCCCCGGCTGCGCGCCGCCGCGGTGATCACCGGCCGCCCGGCCACCGTCGCCGTCCGCCTCGGCGGCTTCGCCGACGTCCCCGGCCTGGACCACCTCACCGTCCTCGGCCACTACGGCGCCGAGCGCTGGGAGGCGGCCACCGGCACCGTCCACGCCCCCGCCCCGCACCCCGGTGTCGCCGCCATACAGGCCGAACTCCCCGGCGTCCTGGACGCCTCCGGCGTCTGGCACGGCACCTGGGTCGAGACCGCCGTCGAGCGCAAGGGCGGCCGCGCCATCGCCGTCCACACCCGCCGCGCGAGCGACCCGCAGCACGCCTTCGACCGGCTGCGCGGCCCGCTCACCGCGCTCGCCGAACGCCACGGCCTGATCGTCGAGCCGGGCCGCCTGGTCCTCGAACTCCGCCCGCCCGGCATGGACAAGGGCGTCGCCCTCGCCGAATGGGTCCGCGAGACCGGCGCCGCCACCGTCCTCTACGCCGGTGACGACCTCGGCGACCTGGCCGCCTTCGCCGCCGTCGAGAAGCTCCGCTCCGACGGCCTGGCCGGCGTCCTGGTGTGCAGCGGCAGCAACGAGGTCGCCGAACTGGCCGACCGCGCCGACCTGGTGGTCGACGGCCCGGCCGGCGTCGTCGGCCTGCTCACCGCCCTGGCGGACCGGCTGGCCGACAACGGGCCAACGGCCTCGTAGGAGGGCCGCCGGACCTCCGCTCCGTCGGAAGGGCCGTACTTCCCGGGCCGCTCCTATTGGGATGCGCGAGGGAGGCCGCGCGCCGCCCCCGCACCGCTCATACGGACGGCGGCGCCGACTTCCGGTCCTCGTCCCCCGCCTCCCCCCGCAGCTCCCGCAGCTGGTCCAGGAACCAGCGGGCGGGCGGCAGCGCGGTGGCCGCGGCGGCCAGCCGCTCGGTCCGCGCCGCACGTTCGCCGTCGTCCATCGACAGCGCCTCGTGCAGCGCCTCGGCGGTGCCGACGACGTCGTACGGATTGACCGTGACGGCGTGCGCGCCCAGCTCCTCGTGCGCGCCCGCCTCCCGCGACAGCACCAGCGCGCAGCCGGCGTCCGACACCACCGGGATCTCCTTGGCGACCAGGTTCATCCCGTCCCTGATCGGGTTGACCAGCGCCACGTCCGCCAGCCGGTAGGCGGCCAGCGAGCGGGCGAAGTCGTCCTTGACGTGCAGCACGACGGGCTGCCAGTCCGGCGTCCCGTACTCGGCGTTGACCGCCTCCGCCACCCGCTCGACCTCCGCGGTGTAGTCGCGGTAGACGGCGAGGTCCTGGCGCGAGGGGTAGGCGAAGGCGACATGGACGACCCGCTCGCGCCACTCGGGGCGGTCGGCGAGCAGCCGGCGGAAGGCGAGCAGCCCCCGCACGATGTTCTTGGAGAGTTCGGTGCGGTCCACGCGGACGACGGTCCTGCGCTCCGGCCCGCCGATCTGCGCACGCAGCGCCGCCATCCGCTCCTCGACATCGGGGCGGTGCGCACGCTCGCGCAGGAACTCGGCGTCGGCACCGAGGCCGTGCACGCCGATCCAGGTCGTACGCGCCGTGCGCTCCGGCACGAGCGCGACGATGCCGGGCGCCCCGTCCTCCGGCCGGACCCGCTCGCACTGCCCGCCGAGCCCGGTCTCGGCGCAGGCCATGAAGTTCTCGGCCCACCGCCGGGTGAGGAAGTTCGCCCGGTCGGCACCGAGGATGCCCAGCGCCAGCTGCCGCTGGATGTCGTCGGGGAGCATCGCGAAGTACTCGGCGGGGGCCCACGGGGTGTGGGAGAAGTGGGCGATCCGCAGGTCGGGGCGGCGCTCGCGGAGCATGCCGGGCACCAGCGCCAGGTGGTAGTCCTGCACCAGGACGGCAGCACCGGGCGCCGCCCCCTCGGCCAGCGCGTCGGCGAAGGCCGCGTTGTACGCCTCGTAGGACGCCCACTGCTCCCGGAACTCCGCGTCGAAGACCGGCTCCAGCGGGGTCTGGTAGAGCATGTGGTGGACGAACCACAGCACGGAGTTCGCGACGCCGTTGTAGGCGGCGGCGTACACCCCGGCAGGAATGTCCAGCATCCGGACCCGCTGTCCACCCGTGTCACCCGGGTCCAGCACCCCACCCGTCCGCCGCACGGCCTCCCGGTCCCCGTCACCCAGCGCCGCACACACCCACACCGCATCGGTCTCGGGCCCGATGGCGGACAGCCCCGACACCAGCCCACCGCCACCCCGTTTGGCGGTCAGCACCCCGTCCTCCCCCAGGCCGTACGACACCGGCCCACGATTGGACGCCACCAGAACCTCGGCCCCTGCCTGCACCGCACTCCGCTCGGACACCATGACGCGAAGTTAACCCGCCACAGATCCGCGCAAACGTACGGAAGCGGTCAAGGGGGTGCGGGGGAGGGGCCCGGTCGCTGCCCGGCCGCCGCGAGTGTTCACGCCGCTCGGCGGGCCGCGTACTCCGGGATTTCGGCCATCGGGGGGCGTTCCTCGGTGTCCACGTCCGTCGTGCGGGGGACGAAGCCCTCGTCGCCGCGGTCGAACTGGGTGAGGCGGGGGCGGACCAAGGGGCCGCGGGTCAGGCGTAGTTGGGCGGTGCGGTAGATGGCGGCGGCCATGCGGCCGAGGGCCTGGCCGTCCTGGTGGCGGTGTTTGCGTACGCCGACGTCCACCTGGGCGAGGGCGTCGAGGCCGACGGTGTTCAGGGCGTCGACGAGCAGGCCGAGCTCGACGCCGTAGCCGACCGGGAAGGGGAGGCGTTCCAGGAGGGAGCGGCGGGCCGCGTACTCGCCGCCCAGGGGCTGGACGAAGCCGGCCAGCTGCGGCCAGTGGAGATTGAGGAGGGGGCGGGCGACCAGTTCCGTCACCCGGCCGCCCTGGCCGGCCCCGGCGCCCTCGCCGCCGGTCTCCAGCGGGCGGTCGTACATCGCCTTCACGAACTGGAGGTCCGGATCGGTCAGCAGCGGGCCGATGATCCCGGAGACGAAGGTGGCGGAGAACTCGCGCAGGTCGGCGTCGATGAAGCAGATGATGTCGCCGGTGGTGGCCAGCAGGGAGCGCCAGAGCACCTCGCCCTTGCCGGGCAGCGCGGGCAGGCGCGGGAGGACGCTGTCGCGGGAGACGACCCGGGCGCCGGCCGCCGCCGCTACCTCGGCGGTGCGGTCGGTGGAGCCGGAGTCCAGCACCACCAGCTCGTCGACCAGCGGGACCGCCTCGGTCATCAGCTCGGCACGGATCACCGCCACGATCGCCCCGACCGTGGCCTCCTCGTCGAGCGCGGGCAGCACGACGCTGACCGTGCGGCCCGTCTGGCGCTTCGCCTCCAGCAGCCGCCCCAGCGGGCGGTCAGCGGCGGACCAGGAGTGGCTGGTCAGCCAGCCCTCGACCTCTTCCAGCACGTCTACGACTCCTCGGTCACCGCCCGAACGGCGGCCTGTGTGATCCATCTCGCGGTTCGGACGACTATCTCAACTGTCAGCGCCTTCGGTTACAGTCTTGAACAACGCGGATGACCGTCGCATGTCGGGGTCGCCGCGCCACAAACGCCTGGGTTTCGGCCCAGCGCCATACCGCTCATCCAGAGGGGCAGAGGGATACGGCCCGTTGAAGCCCCGGCAACCCTCCAGCCGGTCTTGCCGCCAGGACGCAGACGTCCCGCGCGCGTGAGGCTCCCGGCTAGGGAAGGTGCCAAATCCGTCTCGTGGCGAGATTCGCCGCGAGGAAGATGAGGAGAAAGGGCCTCGCCTCCATGGCTGTGCAAGTCACCGAAAACACCCCCACCGTCGCTCTGGGTCCCGCCGCCGCCCTGTCCTGCCGCGAGTGCGGACAGCGCTTCGCGCTCGGCCCGATCTTCGCGTGCCAGGAATGTTTCGGGCCGCTCGAAGTCGCGTACGACCTGCCGAGCGGCGACCCCGAGAGCCTGCGGAAGCAGATCGAGGCCGGTCCGGACAACATCTGGCGCTACGCCCCGCTGCTGCCCGTGCCCACCGACGTGGCCGACAAGCCCAACCTCAACCCGGGCTTCACCAAGCTCGTCAAGGCCGACAACCTCGCCCGTGAGCTGGGCGTCACCGGCGGCCTGTACGTCAAGGACGACTCCGGCAACCCGACGCACTCCTTCAAGGACCGCGTCGTGGCGATCGCCGTCGAGGCCGCCCGCGCGTTCGGCTTCACCACCCTCTCCTGCTCCTCCACCGGCAACCTCGCCGGTGCGGTCGGCGCCGCGGCGCGCCGGGCCGGCTTCAAGTCCTGCGTCTTCATCCCGCACGACCTGGAGGCCGGCAAGGTCGTCATGGCCGCGGTCTACGGCGGTGACCTGGTCGGCATCGAGGGCAACTACGACGACGTGAACCGCTTCTGCTCGGAGCTCATCGGCGACCCGCTGGGCGAGGGCTGGGGCTTCGTCAACGTCAACCTGCGCCCCTACTACGGCGAGGGTTCCAAGACGCTCGCCTACGAGATCTGCGAGCAGCTGGGCTGGCGGCTCCCGGACCAGATCGTCATCCCGATCGCGTCCGGCTCCCAGCTCACGAAGATCGACAAGGGGCTCAAGGAGCTGATCGCCCTCGGCCTGGTCGAGGACAAGCCGTACAAGATCTTCGGTGCCCAGGCGGAGGGCTGCTCGCCGGTGTCCGCGGCCTTCAAGGCCGGCCAGGACGTCGTGCGCCCGCAGAAGCCGAACACCATCGCCAAGTCGCTGGCGATCGGCAACCCGGCCGACGGCCCGTATGTGCTCGACATCGCCCGCCGTACGGGCGGCGCCGTCGAGGACGTCGACGACGAGCAGGTCGTGGACGCGATCAAGCTGCTGGCCAGGACGGAAGGGATCTTCGCGGAGACCGCGGGCGGGGTGACCGTCGGCGTGACCAAGAAGCTGATCGAGGACGGCGTGCTCGACCCGTCCCTGACCACCGTCGTCCTGAACACCGGTGACGGCCTCAAGACCCTCGACGCGGTCGCCCCGACCTCCGGTCCCACGGCCACGATCCGTCCGGACCTGGACGCGTTCCGCGCGGCCGGCCTGGCCGGCTGAGGCCGCCGGCCCGTCCGGCGGACGAGGCCGCGCCCCAGCCCCGAACTCGTACTCCGTACCCCTGGAAGGCAGAACCATGAGCGTCAAGGTCCGCATCCCCACCATCCTCCGCACGTACACCGGCGGCCAGGCCGAGGTCCCCGCCGAGGGCGCGACCCTCTCCGAGGTGATCGCCGACCTGGAGCAGAACCACCAGGGCATCGCGGCCCGTGTGCTGGACGACGCCGGCAAGCTGCGCCGCTTCGTGAACGTGTACGTCAACGACGACGACGTGCGCTTCGAGCAGGGCCTGGAGACGCCCACCCCGGACGGTGCGGGCATCTCCATCATCCCGGCGGTGGCCGGCGGGTGCTGATTTGCGCCAACTCTTCTCCTGCATGACCGGAATTGCCCCGTCCGCCAGAAAGTGGACGGGGCAATTCCGTGTTGTGAAAGGAGATACCATTGGGGTGATCCCCCTCGGGATATCACCGCGCGCATGCCGAACGCATATGTGTTCGTGATCAGTTGTGGCCAAAGTGTGGGCGGTATTTGTCGCCTAGGTGCGCTATGCCCGGCCCGACTTGCCCTGGAGAACCAGGACTTAGGCGCATATTGCCGATTCTCGGCCTCCAGAATTCTCGTCCGATTGACCTGTTGCTCTGGGCATCTGTGCAGATACATTCAGCGGCGGTCGACGCGTTCCGGCGCACACCCCACGGGCCTTCGCGGGGTGAGGTCTGACCCGGGTCCGCGGAGTGCGGTCCTGCGCAAGGGCCAGTAATAGGGGAGTTAGGCATGGCTCAGGGCACCGTCAAGTGGTTCAACGCGGAGAAGGGGTACGGCTTCATCGCGGTCGACGGTGGTGCGGATGTTTTCGTCCACTACAGCGCGATCCAGATGGACGGTTACCGCACCCTTGAGGAGGGTCAGCGGGTCGAGTTCGAGATCTCGCAGGGCCAGAAGGGGCCGCAGGCGGACATGGTCCGGGTGGCCGGCTGAGGCGCCGACCGACAACTGCGTGACGAAGGCCCGTACCCCTGAGGGGGTACGGGCCTTCGGCTGTCCAACGGGGCGGGCCGGGTTCCCCGGCCCCGGGCGCCCGGCTCGCGCGTCACTCGGCCACCAACCCGCGGGAGTCTTCTTCGAAGCCGCCTTGCACTCGACGGGTGCGAGTGCTAATCATTGGCGTTAGCACTCTCCCAGTGAGAGTGACAAAGAAGGACCGGGTCGGTGAGGCCCGCAGGTCGCGTGGGGCAAGGAACCACACAGGCTTGCAGGTCGTCCGTCGCGGGCGCCAGCGCGGTCCGGAGCAATCCACCCCAGTCCGGGAGGACCACTTCACATGGCCAAGATCATCGCGTTCGACGAGGAGGCACGGCGCGGTCTCGAGCGCGGGATGAACCAGCTCGCCGACGCCGTCAAGGTCACCCTCGGCCCCAAGGGCCGCAACGTCGTCCTCGAGAAGAAGTGGGGCGCCCCCACGATCACCAACGATGGTGTGTCCATCGCCAAGGAGATCGAGCTCGAGGACCCGTACGAGAAGATCGGCGCCGAGCTGGTCAAGGAGGTCGCGAAGAAGACGGACGACGTCGCCGGTGACGGCACGACGACCGCGACCGTCCTGGCCCAGGCCCTGGTCCGCGAGGGCCTGCGCAACGTCGCCGCCGGCGCCAACCCGATGGCCCTCAAGCGCGGTATCGAGCGCGCCGTCGAGGCCGTCTCCGCCGCCCTGCTGGAGCAGGCCAAGGACGTGGAGACCAAGGAGCAGATCGCTTCGACCGCCTCCATCTCCGCCGCCGACACCCAGATCGGCGAGCTCATCGCCGAGGCCATGGACAAGGTCGGCAAGGAAGGCGTCATCACCGTCGAGGAGTCCCAGACCTTCGGTCTGGAGCTGGAACTCACCGAGGGTATGCGCTTCGACAAGGGCTACATCTCGGCGTACTTCGCGACCGACATGGAGCGCATGGAAGCCGCGCTCGACGACCCGTACATCCTCATCGTCAACTCCAAGATCGGCAGCGTGAAGGACCTGCTGCCGCTCCTGGAGAAGGTCATGCAGTCCGGCAAGCCGCTGCTGATCATCGCCGAGGACGTCGAGGGCGAGGCCCTGTCGACCCTGGTCGTCAACAAGATCCGTGGCACCTTCAAGTCCGTCGCCGTCAAGGCCCCGGGCTTCGGTGACCGCCGCAAGGCCATGCTCGGCGACATCGCCATCCTCACCGGTGGCACCGTCATCTCCGAGGAGGTCGGCCTCAAGCTGGAGAACGCCGGTCTCGAGCTGCTCGGCCGCGCCCGCAAGGTCGTCATCACCAAGGACGAGACCACCATCGTCGACGGTGCCGGTGACAGCGACCAGGTCCAGGGCCGCGTCAACCAGATCCGCGCCGAGATCGAGAACAGCGACTCGGACTACGACCGCGAGAAGCTCCAGGAGCGTCTGGCGAAGCTGGCCGGCGGCGTGGCCGTCATCAAGGCCGGTGCCGCCACCGAGGTCGAGCTCAAGGAGCGCAAGCACCGCATCGAGGACGCCGTTCGCAACGCGAAGGCGGCCGTCGAGGAGGGCATCGTCGCCGGCGGTGGCGTCGCCCTGCTCCAGGCCTCCCAGGTCTTCGAGAAGCTGGAGCTCGAGGGTGACGAGGCGACCGGCGCCAACGCCGTGAAGCTCGCCCTGGAGGCCCCGCTCAAGCAGATCTCCGTCAACGGCGGCCTTGAGGGCGGCGTCGTGGTGGAGAAGGTGCGCAACCTGGCCGTCGGCCACGGCCTGAACGCCGCCACCGGCGAGTACGTCGACATGATCGCCGAGGGCATCATCGACCCGGCCAAGGTGACGCGCTCCGCGCTGCAGAACGCCGCCTCCATCGCGGCGCTCTTCCTCACCACCGAGGCCGTCATCGCCGACAAGCCGGAGAAGGCCGCCCCGGCGGGCGCTCCGGGCGGCATGCCGGGCGGTGACATGGACTTCTGATCCCGCGCGGATCGGAACGCTGATCCTCCCGGATCAACACGTCCACCCGTTCGCCGGGGCGGCACCCTCCTTCAGGGGGGTGCCGCCCCGGCGGCGTTTTTGCGGGCGGATACGGCTCCGCCGGGCGGCGGGCGGCGGGCGGCGGTTGGCGGTTGTGGGGCGGTGGCGGCGGTCCCGGTGAACTCGGCCGGTCTCGGCCGGTCTCAGCGGTCAGACGCGCGGTGCCTCGCGCCTGCGGCGGATGAGACAGCTCCCGGCGCACAGGCCCCCGCTCACCGCCAGCAGGACGGCGCCGATGACGGTGCCCGGTCCCGGCGGGGGATCGAGGTCCACGTCCAGGGTGCTCTCGTAGGCGTAGACGACCACTTCATTGATGTGCGCCCCGGACGACTGCGGCGGTAGGTACGGAGGTGGTGGCGCCTCGCTCGTCAGCAGCAGCGCCACTCCGCCGACGGCGAGCACCAGGGCGCTGCCCACCACGATCAGTCTGCCGCGCCACGGGCGGCGTAATCGAATCCACATGCGCTGACCTTACTGCGGGCAGTTTGTGCGCGACGGGCCATGAATGCGTCCCTCCCTCACCACGGCCGGTCGGCTCGCGTAATGCATTTCGGAGGGCGGGATTTGAGCGGCTGCGCTCCTGTCGCGCGGTGCTTCGGTCGGTCTTTCCGATCTGGCGGGGACGGAGCCCGGAGGCACTGCGTGTCGAGTGCTGAGGGAAGGAGCCGGCGCAGGGGCTGCACAATTTTCAACTTTACGGTGCCGCTTCTATGGCGCCGCTTCCTACGATTCCGCTGCGGTGAGCCGCACGCCGGTCGATTTCCTTTGTGGTCGTCCTCTCTTGGGGGCGATTCTGTGTGCTCGGCCGACGAGGGGAGATTCACTCCTCAACCATCCCTACGACAACGGCCCGGGCTCGTGAGTTCCGCCGGATTCAGGGTGCTCGCAGGCCCGCCGGTGTTTCGAGTGGGGTGGGGGGTGCGGGGGTTGTCGTGTCGGGTTCTGCGGTTGTGGTTGTGGCGGTGGGGGCGTTGTCAGGGGGTGTGTTGAGCTCTGTGCGCATCTGCTTGCTGAGGCCGAAGAAGTAGGTGGCCAGGAATCCGGTGAGGTAGCCGGTGGCCAGGCCCAGGGCGTAGATGACGAGGGTGGTGGCGAGTGGTTGGTCGCCCTTGACCAGGGGGAAGAGGGCCCAGCCGGAGGGGCCGATGGCGGTGGAGCCGACGGTGTCACCGAGTTGGTTGAAGAGGCCGATGAAGGCGCCACCGAAGGCGCCGCCCAGGCAGGCGGTGATGAAGGGGCGGCCCAGGGGGAGTGAGACGCCGTAGATCAGGGGTTCGCCGACGCCCAGGAAGCCTGCGGGCAGGGCGGACTTGATGGTGCGGCGGATCGAGCGGTTGCGGGGGAGGCGGAGGTAGACGGCGATCGCGGCGCCGACCTGGCCCGCTCCGGCCATGGCGAGAATCGGGAGCAGGACGGTGTAGCCCTGCTGCTCGATCAGGGTGGTGTGCAGGGGGATGAGCGCCTGGTGGAGGCCCAGCATGACGAGGGGGAGGAAGAGGCCGCCCAGGACGAAGCCGGCGAGGGCGCCGCCGTGGGCCAGCAGCCAGGTGGCGCAGGTGCCGATGGCGGTGGCGACCCCGCCCGCCGCGTACATCAGGCCGAAGAGCGTGGCCAGGCCCGTGACCAGGACTGTCACGGTGGGGGTGAGCAGGACGTCCAGCGCCTCGGGGATGGTCTTGCGGCACCACTTCTCCACCTGGACGGCGAGCAGCGCCGCGGCGAGTGCGCCGAGCACGCCGCCCTGGCCGGGGGAGAGGTGCCGGCCGAAGGCGGCGACGTGGGTGACGCCGGGGAAGACGACGACCGCGGCGACCGCGCCGCCGAGGACGGGGGTGCCGCCGAACTCCTTGGCGGTGTTGTAGCCGACGAAGACTGCGATGAGGGACATGAAGCCGGAGGCCATGGCGGCGAGGGCGGGGACGATCGCGGGCAGCAGGCCGAAGTTGGTCAGCAGGCCGTTGATACCGGCGATGATGCCGCAGCCGATCAGGGCCGGGATGAGCGGGACGAAGATGTTGGCGATCCGGCGGAGGAACAGCTTCACCGGGGTGGCGTTCCGCGACTTCTGCCGGGCCTTGAGGGCGGCGCCTTGGGCGGCCAGCTCCTCGGCGGTGGTGGCGGAGGGAGTGGCCGCGGGGTGGTGACCAGCGGAGGACGGTGCCGGGGGAAGGCCGGTGGGCTCCGGTTCATCGGCGGGCGGCAGGGCGCGGGACCGGGTCACCAGGCGCTCGAATTCCGGGGTGACGCGGGCGACCGTGCCGGGGCCCAGCACGATCTGGTACGTGTCGTCCTCCACCACGCCCAGCACCGCCGGGAGTGCCTTGAGGGCCTCGTCCTGGACCAGGGCGCGGTCCTGGATGCCGAGGCGGAGCCGGGTCATGCAGTGGGCGACGGAGGTGAGGTTGGCGGCGCCGCCGACGAGAGGGAGGATCGCGGCAGCGGTGGCGCGGTTCTGGTCATCGGGCATGTGCGGTGCCTTGCTGTGCGGTCGAACGGGGAGGGGGTTGGGCCGGACGGGGCAGGGCGGGCGTGGCGGGATCAGTGGTTTCCGGCGGCCCGGAGGGCGGCGCGGAGGTGGCCGTCGGCGGCGTCGAGGAGGCGGGCGGCGGTGGGGGCGTCGACCCCGCCGAGGAGGGTGAGGATGGCGTTCTTCACCTCGCCGTCCGTGGCGCGGAGGGCGGTCTCGATCTCCTGGTCGGAAGCGCCGGTGGCGAGCGCGACGATACGGCGCGAGCGGGCCCGCAGCTTCTCGTTGGAGGCGCGGACGTCCACCATCAGGTTTCCGTAGGTCTTGCCCAGCCGGATCATGGTGATGGTCGAGAGCATGTTGAGCACCAGCTTCTGGGCGGTGCCCGCCTTGAGCCGGGTGGAGCCGGTCAGCAGCTCGGGGCCGACCACGACCTCGATGCCGTGCTCGGCGGCCGCGGCCAGCGCCGAACCGGCGTTGCAGGACAGGCCGATGGTCAGCGCGCCCAGGGCGCGGGCGTGCTCGACGGCCCCGACCGCATAGGGGGTACGGCCGGAGGCCGAGATGCCGACGACGGTGTCCAGGTCGGTCAGGTCGATCGCGGTCAGGTCCTCGACCGCGAACTTCGTGCTGTCCTCGGCGCCCTCGACGGCGCTGACCATCGCGGACGGGCCGCCCGCGATCAGCCCGAGCACCTCGGACGGGTCGGTGTTGAAGGTCGGCGGGCACTCGCTGGCGTCCAGCACCCCGAGGCGGCCGGCCGTGCCGGCGCCGGCGTAGATCAGCCGGCCGCCTCGGGCCATCCGGGCGGCGGTGGCGTCGATGGCGGCGGCGATCTCCGGGAGCCGCCGGGCGACGGCGGCGGGGACGGTGGCGTCCTCGTCGTTCATCGTGCGGGCGATGTCCAGGGTGGGGCGGCGGTCGATCTCGGCGAGTTCGGGCCGGAACGCCTCGGTGGTGAGGGTGTCCAACTGGGCGCGCAGATGGGCGTGGTCGGCGGTGGAGGTCATGGCGTGGCGACTCTTTTCGGGTCGGGCTCGTGGGGCCGTGGCGTGTCGGCTGCCCCGCCGCCGGGTGCCGTCGGGCCCACCCGTGCCTCCCCCGGCGGCACGCGGGCCCGCGCGGCGGGCGGCGTGAGGTCAGCGCTGGTTGTTGCGCGGCGAGTGGCGGTGGGCGAGCGCCTCGTAGGAGGCGGACAGCGCGGGGGCCGCGGTCTCGTACGTGCGCTGCGCGACGCCTATGAACAGGCAGTCCACGACCAGCAGCTGACTCGTCCGGGACGACATCGCGGCCGGGCGCAGCTCGCTCTCGCGGGCCGTGGACGTGGTCAGGATGTGGTCCGCGTACGAGGCGATCTCGCCGTCCGGGCGGCCGGTGATGGCGATCGTCGTCGCGCCGTGGTCGAAGGCCACGCGCAGGGGCTCTATGACATCGGTGGTCCGCCCGGAGTGGGTGATGGCGAGGGCGACGTCGCCGGTGCGCATCTGCACGGCGTTCGTCACGGCCAGATGCGGGTCCGCGTGCGCATGCGCGATCAGGCCGATGCGCAGCAGCTTCTGGACGAGGTCCTGGCCGACGAGGTTGGAGGCCCCGATGCCGTACACATCGATGCGGCGGGCGCCGGCGAGCGCGGCGACGGCGGCTTCGAGCTGGGTGACGTCCAGCGCGGCGGCGGTGTCGGCCAGACACTGCTGCTCCTCCTGCGCCAGCTTCGCGACGACGTCGACGAGGGAGTCGTCGACCGCTATGTCCGCGGTCACCGCCGGGGCGCCGCCGGCCGCCTGCTGCGCGGCGAGGGCGGCGAGCGCGAGGCGCAGATCGCGGTAGCCCGGGTAGCCGAGCAGCCGGGACGTCCGCACGACGGTGGCCTCGCTGGTGCCCGTGCGCTCCGCGAGGCCGGTGACGGTGAGGGCGGCGCAGCCCGCCGGGTCGCTCGCGACGGTCTCCGCGACCCGCTGCATGGAGCGGGTCATGGTGGGGGCGAGGGTGCGGACCTTGGCGGCCAGCGCCGCGGGGGCGGGTGGGGCCGGGGCCGGTCGGGTCTCGACGGCCACGTCCTTGAAAGTTTCCTTCACGCTACTGCTCACGCTTGAAAAGTAATTTCATCGACGTCCCGCGTCAATACCCTCCGTGAGTGCTGTGGACAGAGCGCATGATCCGCGGCGGGCTGTGGACAACTCCGCTGGGCGGCCGGCGGCCGGGAGACAATGGGGGGCATGGAGATGGAACAGGCATTGCACGCCGCGCGGGCGCTGGTGCTCGCCGACCTGATCGCGGACAAGGTGGCCGACGCCGACATCGTCTCGCTCGTGGAGGATGCGGTCGTCCACCGCCGGTGGTGGGTGGAGCAATGGCCTGAAGGCGCGGCGTTCGTCGCAGGACTGATAGCGCAGGACGTCCAGGACGCCCTCCTGGACCGGTACGGCCGCTGGCCGCTGTGCCCGGTGTGCACGGAGTCGGGAGACCCCCATGCACTCGACGTCGAACCGGAGTTGGGCACCGATCCGCACTGGGTCTGCCCCAAGACGGCCGTCGCGGTGGCCCGGGTCGGCCGGCTCGGCGCCCCGGCGGAAGGCTGAGGTGGTTGATGGTGCGGCGGGCTGACACGGCGATCCTGCCGGAGCGCTGACGTGGCGATCTACATCGACCCGCCCACGTGGCCGGGGCACGGCCGTATGTGGTCGCACCTGGTAAGCGACCGCTCCTTCGACGAACTGCACACCTTCGCGGCGGGGATCGGCGCGCCCCGGCGGGCGTTCGAGCGCGACCACTACGACCTGCCGGCGGAGCGGTACGGCGATGCGGTGCGCGCCGGGGCCGTGGAGGTCGGGTCCAAGGAGCTGCTGCGCCGGCTGACCGCAGCCGGACTGCGCCGCCCCAAGAACCGGCCGGCGCCCCGGCCGGCCCGCCGCGGCGCGTCGTAGCGGCGGCCCGGCCGCGGGCGCCCGCACGATGGGCCTGACCGTGTGCCGCACCGAAAGGGGACAGCCATGTCAGCCGGCGAACAGGGCGGACAACCGGCCACCTACCTCGACCCGGACTACAGCAGCGCGGACGCCACGGCGACCGCCTGGTCCGCGGCCGTCGGCGGGATGACCGAAGCGGAGATGTTCTGGCTCACCACCGTCCGGCCCGACGGCCGCCCGCACGTCACCCCGCTGCTCGCCGTCTGGTCGGACGGCGCGCTGCACTTCTGCACCGGCCCCGGCGAACGCAAGGCCAGAAACCTGGAGACCAACGCGCACTGCGTCCTCGCTACGTCGACGGCCGGTGGCAACGACCTGCACGCCGGACTCGACGTGGTCGTCGAGGGCGCGGCGGTGGCGGTGCGCGACGACGCCACGCTGCGGCGGCTGGCCGGTCTGTACGCCGAGAAGTACGGCAGCGACTGGCACTTCGACGTCCGCGACGGCGCGTTCTACGGGGCGGGCAACCGGGCCGTGGTGTTCCGGGTCGCGCCGGTCACGGCGTTCGGGTTCGGGCGGGGCGAGACCTACAGCCAGACGCGCTGGAGGTTCGACGGCGGGCCGTGAACGGCCGGGCCGCGGTGCCGCGGCCCGGCGTCGGCACCGTCCTGGCGGGCGTCAGCGGTGCCCCGCCGCCTCTGTCGCCTCCGTGGTCTTCGTCAGCTGCGTCGCCGGGGCGCCGGCGGCCGAGGAGGCGACCAGCCTTGACTGGTGCGTGGCGCGGTGCAGCCGGAACGCGAAGGCCGTCGTGAGCACGGCCCCCGCCGCCAGTGCGGCGCCGGTCCAGGCCACGGACGGGTAGCCCCAGCCCGCGCCGATCGCCAGCCCGCCGAGCCACGGGCCGAGGGTGTTGCCGATGTTGAACGCGGCGGTGGTGGTCGCGCCGGCCAGCGTCGGCGCGGCGTTCGCCACGTTGAACATCCGCGCGTTGAGGGCCGGGGCCGTGGTGAACGCGGTCACCCCGAGCATCAGGGAGAGCGCGATGACGGCGGCCGGGCTGTGCGCGGTCAGCGCCAGGACGGCCAGCACGGCGGTGGACGCCGCGATGCCGCCGAAGAGCGTCGCGAAGAGGTGGGCGTCGGCTATCCGGCCGCCGATGAACGTGCCCGTCAGCGCGCCGACGCCGAAGAGGGCGAGCACCGTCGGCACCCAGCTCTCGGCGAGGCCGGCGGTGTCGGTCAGCAGCGGCGAGAGGTACGAGAAGAGCGCGAAGACCGCGGCGCCGTTCAGGGCCGTGGCGGTCAGGGCCAGCCAGACCTGCTTGTCCTTGTAGATGGACAGCTCACGGCGCAGCTGCGGGCGGTCCTCGCCGGTCGGCACGGCCGTGCGCGGCACCAGCGCGATCACGCCGAGCAGGCCGATCGCGGCCAGGCCTGCCACGGCCCAGAAGGCGGCGCGCCAGCCGGCGTGCTGGCCGAGCAGGGCGCCGGCCGGGACGCCCGCGATGTTGGCGATGCTCAGGCCGCCGACCATCACGGCCATGGCGCGGGCCCGCGCGGTCACCGGCACCAGCGAGACGGCCACCGCGGCGCCGACCGCCCAGAAGCCGGCGCAGGCCAGGGCGCTCACGATGCGTGAGGCGAACAGCACGCCGTAGGTGGGGGCCAGCGCGCCCGCCACCTGGCCGAGGCCGAAGGCGGCGAGCAGCGCGATCAGTGTCGTCCGCCGTGGGAGGCGGAGTGTGGCGGCGGCGAGTACCGGGGCGCCGATCACCATGCCGATCGCGAAGGCGGAGACCAGCAGGCCGGCCTGCGGAATGGAGACGTTCAGGTCGCGGGCGAGGGGCTGGAGGATGCCGGAGAGCATGAACTCGGACGTACCGAGCGCAAAGACGGACAGGCCGAGAACGTATACGGCGATGGGCAGGCGGGCGCGGTCGGGCTGTGCGGGCATGTCAGCTACTAACAGCGATAGGACGGCTTACATTCCCGGGGTTTGCCGTGGGCTGGGCCGCGTGCGCCTGTGCGCGGGGGGTGGTGGGTCGGAGGGGACGCCCGGTAAGCCGTCCTCGGCGCGGGCGGCCCTGGTCCCGGAGGTTGGGAGCCCCGTTGTTCGCTCCGGGTCCTGCGGGCGGCTCACCGGGCATCCCCTCCGACCGCCGTCCGTGGGCGGCTGTCCCGCCGTACGGATCACCGTTACGGCACACCTGTACGGCATCCCCTTGGCAGGCAGCTGGCCACCCTCGCAGCTTGGGCGCGGCCGAGTCGTGGTCGTGACGCGCGGTGTCACCGGCCGGCGGTCGGCAACGGGGGACGGTCGGAGGGGATGCACCGGGGCCCGCCCGCAGGACCGGAGCGAACACCGGGGCACTCAATCGCTCGTACCCGCGTCGCCCGCGCCGAGGACGGGCCCCGGTGCGTCCCCTCCGACCCCCGCGGCAACCACAAGCCCCGTACGGCACCAGCCCCGCAGGGCCCGCGCCAACACCCCACACGGCGACC
Organism: Streptomyces sp. NPDC001219; assembly: GCF_053597915.1. Lineage (NCBI taxonomy): Bacteria > Bacillati > Actinomycetota > Actinomycetes > Kitasatosporales > Streptomycetaceae > Streptomyces > Streptomyces sp. NPDC001219. The sequence continues at coordinate 18,929 of NZ_JBSFJF010000062.1, forward strand.
AGATCGCGCCCCAAAGGGGCGCGGGGAACTGCGCGCCCAGCCACAACCGCACCCCGCAGCCGAAGCAACCGGCCCCGAACAACCCCGCGCCCTACGCCCCCCGCAGCAAATCAAGCTCCGTCGCAAGGTTGCGGCGGGCGTTGTGCTCCCACAGGTCGTAGCCGCGAGGAGTGCGGAAGAGACGCGGCAGGGACAGGAGTTGACTCAGGACGGCCGAGCGCCCGGCGGTGAAGTCGGGGTCGGGAACGAAGGCGTACTCGTCGCGGACCGCGGCCGCGTAGGCGGCGTACTGGTCGGGGGAGCCGGCGAGCACCGCGAGGTCCGCGTCGCAGAGGACCTCGCCGTCGGGGTCGTCGGGCGCCGGGTCGTGGGTGACCGTGAGCCGCACCAGGCGGGCGACCTCGGCCGTGCGGGCCGCGCCGACGCCCAGTTCGGGCAGGGCGCGTTCGGCGAGGGCCGCGCTGCGCTCCTCGTTCTCGGAGCGCTCCGGCCGGTAGACGGCGTCGTGGAACCACGCCGCCAGCTGGACGGTGGACAAGTCGTCCGCGTGCTCGGCCAGTTCGTCGATGCGGTACAGGACCGCGGCCAGATGGTCGACGGTGTGGTACCGGCGTTGGGGTTCGCGCCAGCGGGACAGGAGGTTGTCCGCGTACGGGGCGGGGTCAGGTGCCGTGGGGCTCTTCTTGCCGCGGGCCGCGGTGACGGTGTCGGCCCAGCGCTGCCGCAGCTCCGGCACCGGGTCGGTGGTGTCTTCCGTACGGGGCACGGGGGTCATACGGGCCATTGTGCCTCGGGCTCCGGGCATTCAGGGGTGGTGGGTGAGGTCCGGTCAGGTTTGCGGAGGGGCGGGGCGGGAGCGGCGGCGGGCGCCGCGGCGCGGGGGAGGCCCGGCTCGGGCCGGGCCGGTCGGCGCGCACGGCCGGCCTCCGGCCGTGCGGGGGCGGCGCGTGCTGCGGCGTATGGGCGGATTCCGGGCGTGCCGGTGAGGGGCTGGTGCCCGGAGGGGCGGGTGGCCCGTACTCTGGGATATTGGACTAGACCTGTTGTGGGGTCTGTCTCGTCGTGCCGGCATCGGAGGATTGGGTCATATGAGCAAGCGCGCGCTGCTGGAAGTGATCGCGCTCGGCCCGCAGGACGCGGTCGTCGCCGAGGCCGGCGGGGCCGACCGTCTGGAGCTGGTGACGGACATGGCCGCCGACGGGCTCACCCCGCCCCGGGCCACGTTCGCCGCGGTCCGGGCGGCGGTCGGGCTTCCGCTGCGGGTGATGCTGCGGGCCGCCGACGGCTTCGCGGCCGGTGACATGGCGGCGCTGTGCGAGGAGGCCGCGGCGCTGCGGGCGGAGGGCGCCGAGGAGTTCGTCCTCGGGTTCCTGACACCGGACGGGCGGCCGGATCTCGCCGCGGTGACGGCGCTGGCCGAGGCGATCGACGGCTGCCGGTGGACCTTCCACCGGGCCATCGACCGGGCCGCCGACCGGGACGCGCTGCGCAAGGAGCTGTCCGGGGCGGCCGGCGCCGCGGGGCTCGACACGTATCTGACGGCCGGGTCCGCGCAGGGCGTCGACGAGGGGCTGCCGACGCTGCTGGCCGAGCAGGCGCGTGCGGCGGCGGGCGAGCCCGGGTACGCGCCGCGGATTCTGGTCGGCGGGGGGCTGGCGCTCGGCCATCTGCCGAGGCTGCGGGCGGCCGGCCTCGACGCGTTCCACATCGGGGGCGCCGCCCGGCCCGCCGGCTGGTCGGCTCCGGTGGAGGCGGCGGCGGTACGGGAGTGGCGGCAGGCGCTGGACGCGCCCGTCGTCCAGAAGATCTGATCCGGTCTGGCCCCGGGGTGGTGGGGCCGAGGGGTCGCCCAGGCGCCTGGTGGGGCTGACGGATCTCCGAGGGGCCCGGGTGGTTCAAGGGCGGCCCGAGGGTGCTGGCCCCTGAGGGGGAACGAGGGCCGTTCGTGGCCTCCGGGGCGCCGTACGGCCCGCTTCCTCAACTCCCTCTGGCGTGGCACTGTTTGGAGGGTGTCACGGTGGGGGGACCGGGGGGAGGGTGGCACGCCATGGTGGGTACGGGAGTCAGGCCGCTCGGCGGTGACGATCCGGAGCGGCTCGGTGTCTACCGGATGCTGGGGCGGCTCGGCTCGGGCGGTATGGGGCGGATCTATCTGGCGCGGTCCACTACGGACGGGTCGCTGGCCGCGGTCAAGACGCTGCTCGCCGAGGGCGTCGTCAGCGAGACCGACCGGCGGCGGTTCGCCCGCGAGGTGACGCTGGCCCGGCGGATCGACAGCGTGTTCACGGCCCGGGTGCGGGACGCCGACCCGGACGCCGAACTGCCCTGGATGGCCATCGAGTACATACCGGCGCCCGCGCTGTCCGAACTCGTCCGCAGCGCCGGACGGCTGCCCGGTTCCGCGGTGCGCTGGATCGCGGCGGGTACCGCGCAGGCCCTGGTGATCCTGCACGACGAGGGCATCGTCCACCGGGACGTCAAACCGCAGAACATCCTGCTGCCGCTGGCCGGGCCGCGGCTCATCGACTTCGGCATCTCGCACGCCAACGACCTCACCCGTACGTCGCTGACGCTCGGCACCATCGCCTTCACCTCGCCGGAGCAGGCCCGCGCCGAGCCCTCCACCACGGCGTCCGATGTGTACTCGCTGGGCGCGACGCTCTTCCATCTCGCCGTCGGCCGCCCGCCGTACCCCGAAACGGCTGACACGATCCGGCTGCTGACGCTCGTGCAGCGCGGCGCGCTGGACCTGACCGGGCTGCCCCGGGAGCTGACGCCGCTGATCCGCCCGTGCCTGGCCGCCGGCCCGGAGGAGCGGCCCGAACCCGCCGAGCTGCTGCGGCAGTTCCTGGAGGAACTCGACCGGTGGCCGACCTCACGGCGCGGCGAGCGCTGGCTGCCGCCCCGGTGGACCGCACTGATCGAGGAGTACGAGGCGCAGGGGCGGGCCCTGCGCGAGGGCGGCGGCGGGCCGGCCCCCACCGCCGACGCGCTGACGGAGCAGGTTCCGCCGCCGGAGCCCACCCGCGTCTACACGCAGGAACGGGACGCACGTCAGCAGCAGGACGAGGACGCCGCGCGCCGGGCGCGGGAGGAGCGGGCGGCGCGGCTGAAGCAGGAGGAGCGGGAACGGGCGGCGCGCAGGGCCCGGGAGCGCAGGGAGGCGGAGGAGCGGAAGCGGGCGCAGGCCAGGGCGCGGGCGACCGCGCAGGCCGCGGAGCAGCAGCGTCGTGAACGCGCCGAGCAGCAGCGTCGTGAACGCGCCGAGCGGGAGCGTCGTGAACGCGCCGAAAAGGAGCGGAAGAAGCGGGCCGAGGCGGCCTCGCGGGAGCAGCGGGCACGCGCCGCGGCGAAGAAGGCCGCCCCGTCCGCCCCGTCCGCCGCGACCAAGGCGTCGTCCGCCCCGCAGGCCGCCGCTTCCTCCTCCGGCGCTGGCTGCGGCTGGGCGGTGCTGTTGTGCCTGGCGTTCGTGCTCTTCGTCTGGAAGCCCTGGGAGGCGGGGGAGGCCGGCGGGTCGTCGAGCGGTACGTCGAGCGGTTCCTCCAGCGGGTCGTCGAGCAGTACGTACTCAAGCGGCGGGACAGGCTCCGGCTCGTCGGGCGGTACGTACACGGCCGGCGGGACCGGCTCGGGGACGACGAGCGGCGGGCTGGACTCCGGTACGTCCACGAGCGGTGGGGCGGGCTCCGGCTCGTCGGGCGGTACGTCCACCGGCGGGACCGCTTCCCGGCCGACGACCCCGGCGCCCCGTACGCCGAGCGCGGTCGACGCGGCCTTCGCGGCCGTACGGGCCGGCGACTGCCTCGACGCCTACCAGGACGGCTACGGCAACTGGAGCCGTGCGGCGCCGGTACGGGTCGGCTGCGGCGCCGCCGGTGCGTATCTGCGGGTGCTGCGGGTGGCCGGGGCCGGGAGCTGTCCGAGCGGCGGGGGCCGGGGCGGCTGGTGGCACGGCGGGGCGGGCTCCTCGTCCACCAACCTGTGTGTGGAGCGGCAGTTCCGTAAGGGGCAGTGCTTTCTGGCCAAGGCCCAGGGGGGCCGCCCGGGGCCGGCGAACCTGCTCACCGCGTGGAACTGCAGCGCCGACCGGGTGCCCCGGGAGTTCAGCTACATCATGCAGGTCACGGCCGTCCTGCGGGCCTCGTCCGGCACCGGCGCCTGCCCGGGGGAGCCGGGCCGCTACCGCTACTCCTGGAATGTCTACGACGGCCGGACCATGATCTGCGCCAAGGTCGCCTGAGGCGGGTGCGTCAGGCGGCGGGGTTCCCGGAAGGCCCGCCGCCGTCGCGTGCCACTAAGCCTCAGCTCTCGCCCAGTTGCTCCGGCAGCGCCGTGGCGTGGACCACCGTCAGACCGGACACCGGCCGGGTCAGACAGACGTACAGGCGGCGCAGCCCGGTCCGTTCGTCCGGTTCGCCGTCGACGATCGCGGCGGGTTCGTCCAGGACCACGTAGTCGTACTCCAGACCCTTGGCGAGGGTGGCGGGTACCAGGGTCAGCCGGGCCTCGGGCGAGGTCTCCTCGCCCGGGGAAAGGCAGGTCACGCCCGCCGCCTCCAGGGCCGCGCGCAGCGCCGGAATCCGGGCCTCGGCGGCGATCAGCCCGACCGAGCCCTCCTTCGTCAGCGCGTCGTCGCAGGCCGTGAGGGTGGCGGCGGTCAGGTCCGCGGCGTCGGCCGTACGGATCTCGAAGTCGCCCGCCGACTCACGGATCGAGGTGGCCTCCGTCAGATCGGGGGCGATGGCGGGCAGCAGCCGGGAGGCATAGGAGATGACCTCGCGCGGCACCCGGAAGCCCTGGGTGAGCTCCTCGACGGCCGCACCGGGCTTGCCCAGGTGGGTGAGTGCCTCCTCCCAGGTGCCGGTCGCCCAGGGGGTGGTGCCCTGGGCGATGTCGCCGAGGACGGTCGCGGAGCCGGTGGTGCAGCGGCGGCCGACCGCGCGGTACTGCATGGGGGAGAGGTCCTGGGCCTCGTCGAGGACCACATGGCCGAGCGACGGGGTGCGGGCGACCAGGTCCATCGTCTCGTCGACCAACACCGCGTCCGCGGCGGACCACTTGGCGCTCTTCACACTGCGGGGCGGCCGCTTGCCCGTACCGGCGCCCGTCCACAGGAGCGTCTTCTGCTCCTCGTCGGTCAGCACCCCCTCGGCCTGCTCGGCGAGGAACTCCGCGTCGGTCAGCAGCCGCAGCACCAGCTTCGCCGGGTCGACCGGCGGCCACACCGCCTTGACCGCGGCCTTCACCGCGGGGTTACGGGCCACCGCGTCCTGCACCCGGTCGTCCGGCGCCTCGCCCGCCTGCTCCATACGGATCAGCACGGCATGGGCGATCCGCTGCGGCAGGGCCTCCCGGGCCGCCCCGTAGCGGATGTCCCGGTCCCGCAACTCCCCGACGATCTCTTCGAGTTCGCAGGCCGGTACGCGCCAGCGGCGGGAGCCGCGGACGACCACACAGGGCTCCTGCGGCACGGTGATGTGCGAACGGACCGCCCGCCGCAGCACCTCCGCCATCCGCGCGTCCCCCTTGACCGTCGCGGTGGCCGCGTCGTCCGTGGCGCGCACCTCCACATGCCCGACCAGGTCATCGACCGTGGCCTGCTTGACCTCCAGCTCACCGAGGGCCGGCAGCACCTGCTCGATGTAGTGCAGGAAGGAGCGGTTCGGGCCGATGACGAGGGTGCCGGAGCGGGCCAGCCGCTCGCGGTGCGCGTAGAGCAGATAGGCGACACGGTGCAGACCGACCGCCGTCTTACCGGTGCCCGGCGCGCCCTGGACGCAGACCGTGCCGCCGATGCCGGCGCGCACGATCTCGTCCTGCTCCGGCTGGATGGTGGCGACGATGTCGCGCATGGGACCGACACGCGGCCGCTCGATCTCCGACTGGAGCAGGGCGCTGGTCCGGGCGGCCTCGGACGGGTCGGTGAGGTGCTCGTCCTCGTACGCGGTCAGCTCACCGCCCGTGTAGCCGAAGCGGCGGCGCAGCTTGAGGTCCATCGGGTCCTTCTTGGAGGCCCGGTAGAACGGCTGGGAGACGGGCGCGCGCCAGTCGATGACCATGGGGTCGCCGTCGGCGTCGTGGACGTGCCGCCGGCCGATGTAGAAGTTCTCGCCCGGGGCGCCCTCGGCGAGTTCGAGGCCCGGCGCGTGGAGGTAGTCGAGGCGGCCGAAGAAGAGCGGGGTGTGCGAGAGGTCGGCGAGCGCCTTGATACGGGCGTCGATCTCGCCCTGGAGGACCTCGGCGTTCACCCAGTTCGCGGTGACGTCGGCGATGTTGAGCGCCTCGGCGTCCGCCCGCATCGCGCGCAGGGCGGCGCGGGAGGCGGCCAGGTGCGTCTTCTCGCGGTGCAGCGGGTCGTCGGATGCCGGGCGGGAGTTCTCGGTGCGCGGTTCCGTGGTCGGGTGGTGGGCGTGCGAGGGCACGGCGGTTGCCTCCGTGGCGGGTACGTCGGCGGGCGCGCGCCGGTGAGCGCGGGGCGCGGCGGGCCGGTGTCGGTGCGCAGCGCCGGTCATGCGGTGCGCGGGTCAGCGGCGTGAAGCGAAGGGCCGACCGGTTTCCGACCGGGCGGCGGCACTCCTCGACGGGAGGCAGGCAGACGCGCGATTGTAGTCAGCCGCTCAGGAGGGCGCCAACGGATTTACGGCGGGCCCCGGCGGTGGCCGCCGTCGGTCTCCCGTAGGGGGTGGGGTGGGTCTGGAGACGGACATCCGGCCCCCAGGGATGGACCTATGGACCGATGTGCTCCAATCGCGTGAATTTCATCATGGAGTCATGAGCAGCGCAGCGATTCCCCCAGGTCCTGTCCACCCCGTCTCCCTGAACCCGGCCAAGGGCGCCACCGCCCTCGGCACCGGCCCCGATGCGGCGGCCGTCCACGAACACCACCATGTCGTGGGCAACGCCCTCCGCGCGATCAAGGTCTTCGCCTCGGCCGCCTTCAGCGTCGTCGTCATGGGTGAGTACGCGGACGACTGACTCCGCCCCCGCGACATGCGGCTGAGTGCGTGCCTCGGCTGCCCCTGCCCGCGTGCACCGCGCACAATACGGGCAGTGAGCCGCATCACGCACGTACCGGCCAGGTGCGGACAGATCGTGCGCGAACCGATCGGGCACGCCACCGCGTGCCGGTCCGAGAAGCCGACCCGCGTCGCCACCCGGATGACCGGAAACCGTTACGGACCGTCGGCCTCGATCCACTAGCGTCACCGCGTTGGGCGGGCTCAGGGCAACGGGGAGGGGTCAGCGGTGTCTGCCGCCGAGAGGACGTGGACATGGAGACGCACCTGGACGCAGAGCGTCGCGCACCCCGGCAGGCTGGTGCTCGCCACGGCGCTGCTCCTGGCGTCCTTCGCCGGACTCTGGATGCTCTACCAGGTCCAGCCGCTGCCGATGTCCGACATAGCGGTCTACCGGGCCGAGGGTGCGGCCGCCGCCACCGGCGGTGACCTCTACGGCTTCACGGTCACCAAGTGGCACCTTCCGGCCACCTACCCGCCGTTCGCCGCCCTGCTCTTCATACCGACCACCTGGCTCTCGCTCGGCACGCTCAAGGTCGTCTGCGTGCTGGTCAACGCCGCGCTGCTCGCGCTGTTGATCCACCTCTCCTGCAAGGCCGCCGGCCTGCGCCGGGCCGCCCACACCGCGCCCGTCCTGCTGGCCGCCACCGCGCTCGGCCTGTGGCTGGAGCCGGTCTTCCAGACCTTCGTCTTCGGGCAGGTCAACCTCGCGCTGACCTGCCTGGTGCTGTGGGACCTCTCCCGTCCGGACGGCGCCCGCTTCAAGGGGTTCGCCACCGGCCTCGCGGCCGGCATCAAGCTCACCCCCGCGCTCTTCGCCGTCTACCTCCTGGTCACCGGCCGGGTGAAGGCCGCCTGCACCGCGCTCGCCGGGTTCCTGGTGTCGGTACTGGCGGGCTGGCTGGTCCTGCCGGACGCCAGCATCGAGTTCTGGACCCGGCGGATGTTCGAGACCGGCCGGGTCGGCAAGGTCTGGATCGTCGACAACCAGTCCCTGCAGGGCCTGCTCGCCCGGGTGCTCCACCTGCCCGAGCCCGGTCTGCTCTGGGCGGTGCCCGCCCTGCTGACCGCGGCGGCCGGGCTCTGGGCCGCCCGCCGCGTCTTCCTGCGCCGCGGCCTGGACGGCTGGGGCGTGCTGTGTACGGCCGTCACGGCGCTGCTGGTCTCGCCGATCAGCTGGTCCCACCACTGGGTCTGGTGTGTGCCGCTGCTCGCCGCGCTCGCCGCCCACACCCGGCGCAAGCCCTGGCGCCGGGCACTGCTGGCCGCCGTCACCCTCGCCTTCACCGCCCGCACGCTGTGGATCGTCCCGCACACCGGCGACCTCGATCTGCGGGTCAGCTGGTGGCAGCAGCCGTTCGCGTCCCCGTATCCCCTGCTCGGGCTGGCGCTGCTGGGCGCGGTCGTGTGGTGGACGCGGCTGCCGCCCGTGCCTCCGGCCGGCCTGCCCGCGCCGCGCGCCGCCCGGGAAGCGGTCAGCCCGTCCCGGGCGGCCTGAGCCGCCGCCGGCTCAGACGTCCTCGTCCGCCGCCAGCAGCTCGTCCGCGTCCACGATCCGGTACGCGTACCCCTGCTCGGCCAGGAAGCGCTGGCGGTGCGCCGCGAAGTCCTGGTCGATGGTGTCGCGGGCGACGACCGAGTAGAACCGCGCCTCGTGCCCGTCCGCCTTCGGGCGCAGCACCCGTCCGAGCCGCTGGGCCTCCTCCTGGCGGGAGCCGAAGGTGCCGGACACCTGGATCGCGACCGTCGCCTCCGGCAGGTCGATGGAGAAGTTCGCGACCTTGGAGACCACGAGCACCGAGATCTCGCCCTCACGGAAGGCGCCGAAGAGCTTCTCGCGCTGCGCGTTGGTGGTCTCGCCCTTGATCACCGGGGCGTCCAGATGCTCGCCCAGCTCGTCCAGCTGGTCGATGTACTGCCCGATGACCAGCGTCTGCTCACCCTGATGGCGGCGCACCAGCGCCTCGGTCACGTACTGCTTGCTGGCCGTGGTGGCGCAGAAGCGGTACTTCTCCTCGGTCTCGGCCGTCGCGTACGCCAGCCGCTCCGATTCGGTCAGGTTGACCCGCACCTCGACACAGTCCGCGGGGGCGATGTAGCCCTGCGCCTCGATCTCCTTCCACGGGGCGTCGAACCGCTTGGGCCCGATCAGCGAGAAGACGTCCGACTCCCGGCCGTCCTCGCGCACCAGCGTCGCGGTCAGCCCCAGCCGCCGCCGGGCCTGGAGATCCGCGGTGAACTTGAAGACCGGGGCGGGCAGCAGATGCACCTCGTCGTAGACGACCAGGCCCCAGTCCCGGGAGTCGAACAGCTCCAGGTGCGGGTAGACGCCCTTCCGCTTGGTCGTCAGCACCTGGTACGTGGCGATGGTGACCGGCCGGATCTCCTTCTTCGTCCCGCTGTACTCGCCGATCTCGTCCTCGGTGAGCGAGGTCCGCTTCACCAGCTCGTGCTTCCACTGCCGGGCCGAGACCGTGTTCGTCACCAGGATCAGCGTGGTCGCCTTGGCCTGCGCCATCGCGCCCGCCCCGACCAGCGTCTTGCCCGCGCCGCAGGGCAGCACGACCACACCGGAGCCGCCGTGCCAGAACCCCTCGACGGCCTGCTGCTGGTAGGGCCGCAGCGCCCAGCCGTCCTCGCGCAGCTCGATCGGGTGCGCCTCACCGTCGACGTACCCGGCCAGGTCTTCGGCCGGCCAGCCCAGCTTGAGCAGGGTCTGCTTGATCTGCCCGCGCTCCGACGGGTGCACCACGACCGAGTCCGGGTCCAGCCGCGCCCCGACCAGCGGCTGCACCTTCTTCGAGCGCAGGATCTCCTCCAGCACCGGGCGGTCGGTGGTGGTCAGCACCAGGCCGTGTGCGGGGTGCTTGGTCAGCGTCAGCCGCCCGTAGCGGGACATCGTCTCGGCGATGTCGACGAGCAGCGCGTGCGGCACCGGATACCGCGAGTATTGCACCAGCGCGTCCACGACCTGCTCGGCGTCGTGCCCGGCGGCCCGCGCGTTCCACAGCCCCAGCGGCGTCACCCGGTACGTGTGGATGTGCTCCGGCGCCCGCTCCAGCTCGGCGAAGGGCGCGATGGCCCGCCGGCAGGCGTCCGCCAGCTCGTGGTCCACCTCCAGCAGCAGCGTCTTGTCGCTCTGGACGATGAGGGGTCCGTTCACACGCCTCGCCTTTCGCTACCGGCCGACAACCACCGGTGACCGGCCGCCGGCCCCGGCCGTCACTCCCGACCGCGGTCCTCGGCCGCAGATGCGGCCAAACGTCCAGTGTGCCGCATCGCCGCGGCGACCGTCAGCGGTGCGGCTCGGGGCCCTGCGCGGCAAGGGCCCCTCAGACCGAGTCGTCCGCCAGTTCCGCGACGCCGGTGATGCGGTGGAGCGGGTAGGTGCGGACCTCGTCGGAGGTGTGGTCGTAGGCCGTCACGAAGCCGCCCTCGACCCGTACGGGGGCGATGACGCGCTGGCTGGCGGCGCCGTCGGCGTTGACGTAGCCGATCCAGAGTGCGGAGTTGGTGAGCACCGCGGCCTGCATGGTGGCGAGGGTCTCGGCGGAGGTGGTGCGGGGGAGGGCGCCGGGGGCGGCAGTGGGGGCCTGGACCGGCTTGCGTTCCGCGGTGGCCGCGAGGTCGCCCGCGCGGATGGCGCGTACCGCCGCCGTGAGCAGGGTGGCGTCGGGCGACGGCGGGCCGTCGGGGACCGGGGCGGGGGCGGTGCGCGGCGGGGTCCGGTAGGAGTCGGCGCGGGCGATCAGGACGTCACCGGCGGCCGACTCGGCGGCCGGGGCGTAGCCCATCGCCCGGAGGCCGTCGAGGAGTTGGTCGGGGGAGGTCTGGGCGGCGAGCACGGTCGGGGCGAGCCGGCGCAGCCGGAGGGTGGCGGCGCGGCGGTCCGCGAGGATCTCGGAGAGCAGCGCGTCGTCGTCGCAGTGGACATAGGCGGTGGCCGCGCCGACCCGCAACTGCCCGTGCTTACGGGCCACGTCGTCGATGAGGTAGGCGAGCGGCTGCGGGACCGGGGTGCGGGAGTGGGTGGCGAGGAACTCCTGCAGTTCGGCGGCGGAGCGGCCGGCGTCCAGGGCCCGGCGTACCGAGCCGGGGGTGAAGCGGTAGACCGTGGCGCCGCCCTTGGACTCGATGTCGGCGAGCACGCCGAGCGCCTCGGCGAGCGGGCGGCGCAGCGGACCGGGCGCGACGGCGGTCAGGTCCGCCTGGAGCAGGACGTGGTCGACGGGTTCGGGCAGGAGCGGGGCGAGCAGGGCGGCGGCGTGGGCCGCGGCGGCGGTGGTTTCGGCGGCGGTGGTGCCGTCCGGTGCGCCGTCGAGCAGGCCGCGGCCGTGGGTGGAGAGCGCGCCGCGGCCGGTCACGCCGAGCAACTCGGCCTCGGTCAGGGACCATTGGGCGAGCCGCGAGCGGAGGTCGTCGGCGGGGCTGGGCGCGGCGCCGCCGACGCCGGCGGCCGGCATCTGGCTCGCGGCCGGGGCGCCGCCGCGCAGCGGACGCTCCCACCGCAGCCGGGCCAGCACCGCCGTCGCCGGGACGGCGGTGCCCGGCGGGAGCGCGGCGAGCAGGGTGAGGGCGCGGCGGCGGACCTCGGGGGCGGGGGAGCGGTCGAGGTGCGGGCCGAGGGCGGCGAGCGCGCGGCCCTTCGCGTCGGCGCTGCCGACGACGCCGGGGGCGCGGGTCGCGGCGAACCAGCCGGCCGCCAGCACCGCCCAGCGCTCGTGGTCCGGCTGCTGCAGCCACTCCTCGGCGGCCGGGGTGGCCGCGAACCGCTCGTCGGCCTCGCCGTCGGAGGCGATCAGCCCGGCCGCGTAGGCGAGTTCGAGCCAGAAGGCGGCGAGCTGCTCGGTGGTGTCCAGGGCGGTGGCGGTCCGCTTGAGGTCGCGCACGCTCATCCCGCCGGCGCGCAGGACGGCCGGCCCGCCCAGGTCCCACTCCTTGAGCAGCTCCTCGACGGTCGCGAGCGCGGTGAACGCCTGGCTCGCGGCGGCGTTGTCCACAAGCTGTGGATCGCGTTCCGTGGCGGGGGAGAGCGCGGGCGGCACCGGCTCGGGCCGGTGATGGGCGCGGCCGCCCCGCAGATGCAGCGCCGCCTCCCGGGGCAGCACCACGTTCCGGGCGCCCGCCGGGATCAGCAGCCCCCGGTCCAGCAGCCATTGCAGATGCGGGGCCGGGCGTTCGGTGACCGCGCCGTAGGGCGGGCCCCACAGCAGCTTGTCCAGTACGGCGACGGACTCGGCGGGCGCGGTGTCCAGCAGCGCCGCCATCCGCGTCCGGTCGGTGAACAGCGCGCCGAGCGCGGCGACCGCGGTCACCGGGTCGTGGGTGGCCGGCAGCCCGGCCGCGGCGATGACGTCCTGGAGCCGCCCCGGCGACGTCCCCGCCATGGCCTCGGCGACGGTCGGGCCCAGGCCGGTCGGCGACGGGTGCGCGGCGCTCGGCGTGAGCAGCTCACGGGCCGTGCGCACCAGCCGCAGCCGGTCGTCCGGGCCCCACACCAGCGCCTGCGCCCGCAGCTCCGCCAGCGCCCTGGGCAGCTCGGCGGCGACCGCGGCGTCCCCGGCGTCCCCGCCCATCAGCGCGCCCAGCGTGTCGTACGGGCACGGGTCGGGCGCCACCGCCAGCGCCTCGGCGGTCTGGAGCACGAACCGGTCGAGCCGCTCCACGGCACGCACCACCGACGCCCGCGTCCCGGCCCGGGTCGCCAGCTGGGTCACATCGCCCGGCACCGGACTGAGCAGGTCGGGCCGTGCCCGCAGCAGCCCGGCGAGCCCGTGGTCGGGGCGGGTCCTGAGCTCCTCGGCGAGGGTGCGGGGTGTACCGGTCATTCGTCCTACGTTAGCGGGGCCGGGAAGGACCGGGGAGCGTGCGGCCGTACGGCGGCGCCCCGCTCGGCCCCGGACCGGAACGGACCCGCCGCCCCCGCCCCCGGCAGCCTCCGGCCCGGCCGCCCGCCGAAGCGGTACCGTCGGGGCAGCAACCAGCGGACGCCGCAGGGGATTTCGTGGGGATCGAGAGTGATCAGCTCGTCTTGGACTATCTGAGCCGGGTGGGCGACCTGGCCCAGCAGCGGGGCCTGCCCGCCGCCACCCGGATGCGGCTGGTGACCGGCCTCCGGGCCGAGATCGACGGCAGCCGCGCCGATTCGGTGTCCGGGGTGAAACGGACGCTGGCCCGGCTGGGGACGCCGGAGGCGGTGGTCGCGGCCGCGGGCAGCGCGGACGACCGGGTGCCGGGCGCCGCCCGGGGCGGCGCGGCGCGGCAGGAGCCGGGTGCCGGGGCCGCCGCCGACGGGCCCGCCGTACCGCTCGCCCCACGGCCCGCCGAGCCGCCCCGGCGCCGGACCGGCGCGCGCGAGAAGCTCACCGGCCTGGCCGCGCGCAGCGGACTGACGGGCCGGACGGCCGACGGCGGCACCGCGGCCGGGAACGGCAAGGCGCGCGGCAGGCTCCCCGCCCCGCGCGGCGAGGCGCCGGACACCGCGCCGACGGTCGGTCTGCCGCCACATCTGGCCGGTGCCGACGAGCTGGGGGACGGCGACGCGCCGGACTGGTGGCGGGTGGAGCCGGCGCCGTTCGGGCCCGGGGAGACCGTGCCGGGGTTCGTCGGCGGGATCGAGATCCCGGAGATGTGGGACCGGCCCGAGGACGAGCGCCCGGCGTCGCTGACGAAGGACGGCGCGGACGGGGACGGCGGGAAGAACGGGCAGGCCGGGGGCGCGCCGGCGGGCCGCACGCTGCCCCGGATGCTCCGGCGCGCGCTCGGCCGCCCGCCCGCCGCCGAGCCCCCGGCCGAGGCCGAGCCGGGGGAGGACACCGTGGTGGCGGTCCCGGCGCGGCCGCCGCTCAACCCGGTCCTGACGCTGGCGGTGCTCCTGCTGGTGGCCGGTGCGGCCCTGGGGTCCTGGCTCGCGCTGGCGGGCGGCTGGGGACTCGCCTACGTCTCGCAGCGGCTGACCCGTACCGAGGCCAAGCTCGCGGCGCTCGGTGTGCCGGGCACCGTCGTCGGCGGTCTGGTGGTGTGGCTGTGGGGCCGGTTCGACGGCCGGTGGGGCGAGCCGATCGCCCAGGGACGGCTGGGGCAGGAGCTGCTCGACGGGCTGCCGGGCGTGGTGCGGGCGGCGGCCGTCGCCTCGGCGCTGTTCCTGGTGTGGCGGATGCGGCGTCCTACACGGTGAGCCAGGCGCGGTGAGCCGGGCGAGGCGACCGGGCCGGACGGCCCGAACGGGGCCGCGGGCACAATGGCGGGCATGGCTGCACACCCGCTGACGGTCGGCTTCGACCTCGACATGACGCTGATCGACTCCCGCCCCGGCATCAGGGCCGCCTACCACGAGCTGTCCGCCCGGACCGGCACCTTCGTCGACGCCGACCTCGCGGTGAGCCGGCTGGGGCCCCCGCTGGAGCAGGAGATACGCCGGTGGTTCCCCGAGGAGCGGGTGGCGGAGACCGCCGACCTCTACCGCGCGCTGTACCCGGACCACGCGGTCCGGGCGACGACCGCCCTGCCCGGCGCCCGGGAGGCCCTCGACGCGGTCCGTACGGCGGGCGCCCGCGCGATCGTGGTGACCGCCAAGCACGAGCCCAACGCCCGGCTCCACCTCACCCACCTCGGGCTCGACGTGGACGCCCTCGTCGGCTCCCTGTGGGCGGAGGGCAAGGCCGCGGCGCTGCGTGAGCACCACGCCCGGATCTACGTCGGCGACCACACGGGCGACATCGCCGGGGCGCACACCGCCGGCGCGCTGTCCGTCGCGGTCGCCACCGGCCCGTGCGACGCCACGGAGTTGCGCGCGGCCGGCGCCGAGGTGGTGCTCGGCGACCTGACGGAGTTTCCGTCCTGGCTGGCGCGCTATGTGGCGGAGGGCGGGGGCGAGGCCGCCGCCACCTGACGGCGCTGCGCGACAACGGAACGGATCACTCCGGCCGCCGCGACGACGAAACCGGCGCCCATGAGCATGCACACGCCGTAGAAGACGGACGGCAGCGGATCGGTCCCCAGGAACAGCGGCGCCACCGTGGCGAGAGTGGCCACCGCGCCAACTAGGAACATGATCGCGCCGATTCGGACCAGGAGATCCCCGGCAGGGGGCGTTTCGTCAGACACCTGACCAGGGTAAGTCCGGGCCAGAAGCACGGAGGACCCACCCGGCGGCGTCTTGTCACCGGCCTCGGGACCATTAGCCTTGGGGTGGCGGGTCCTGCGGCCCGCTGCATTGCTATCCAGACCCTTACCGCCCGGCCTCACCCGAGCGGGAAGACTCCAGACCGCAGTTCCGCAGTAGACCCGGCCCAGTTATTTTTCCGACGAGTACGAGGACGAGGACAGACGTGCCTACCGGCAAGGTCAAGTGGTTCAACAGTGAGAAGGGCTTCGGCTTTCTCTCCCGCGATGACGGCGGTGACGTCTTCGTGCACTCGTCGGTGCTTCCCGACGGCGTGGCCGCACTCAAGCCTGGCCAGCGCGTCGAATTCGGCGTCGTGGCGGGCCAGCGCGGCGATCAGGCGCTGACCGTGACACTCCTCGACCCCGCCCCCTCGGTGGCCGCGGCGCAGCGCCGCAAGCCCGACGAACTCGCCTCGATCGTCCAGGACCTCACCACCCTCCTGGAGAACGTCACCCAGCAGCTCGAACGCGGCCGTTACCCCGACAAGGTGCACGGCGCCAAGATCGCCGGCATGCTGCGCGCCGTCGCCGACCAGTTGGACGTCTGAACGACCGGCCGGCCGGCAGGCACGGCTCATACGAAGCTCAGCGCATCGCGGCCGAGGGGCGGAACCAGCCCCTCGGCCGCGGCGCGTGTGAGCAGCCCGCGCACCGCGGCGTAGCCGTCCTCGCCGAGGGCGGCGGTGAACTCGTTGACGTACAGCCCGATATGCTGGTCGGCGACCTTCGGGTCCATCTCCTGGGCGTGCTCCAGGACATACGGCCGGGAAGCCTCCGGATCGTCCCAGGCCATCAGGACCGAACTGCGGATCGCCGCCGCGAGGCCGCGCAGCGTCCGCTCGCCCAGCGACCGCTTGGCGATGATCGCGCCGAGCGGGATCGGCAGGCCGGTGGTGTGCTCCCAGTGCTCACCCATGTCGGCCAGGCAGAACAGGCCGTAGTTCTGATACGTGAAGCGCGCCTCGTGAATGACCAGGCCCGCGTCGACCTTGCCGTCGCGCACGGCCGGCATGATCTCGTGGAACGGCAGCACCACGATCTCCCCGACCCCGCCCGGCACCTCGGCCGCCGCCCACAGCCGGAACAGCAGGTACGCGGTGGACCGTTCACTGGGCACCGCGACCGTCCTGCCCGCCAGGTCAGCGGCCGTGCCCTCCTCCCGGGTCAGCACCAGCGGCCCGCAGCCGCGCCCCAGCGCCCCGCCGCAGGGCAGCAGCGCGTACTCCTCCAGCACCCACGGCAGCACCGCGTACGACACCTTCAGCACATCGAACTCACCGCGCTCGGCCATGCCGTTGGTGACGTCGATGTCGGCGAAGGTGACCGCCAGCTCCGGCGCGTCCGGGACCCGGCCGTGCGCCAGCGCGTCGAAGACGAAGGTGTCGTTCGGGCACGGCGAGTACGCGATCTGCAGCGGCCGGGTCACGGGGTCCTCCTCAGGGACGTGGGGGTTCCGGAGCCGGTGCGGCGGCGGCCGTCAGGGCTCCGGGGAGCGTACGGAAGGCGCCGGTCAGCGCGGTGAGCGCGTCGCCGATGCGCCACGCGGCGCGGTCGCGGGGGCCGACGGCGTTGGAGACCGCGCGGATCTCCAGCACCGGCACCCCGTGGGCGGCGGCCGCCTCGGCGACGCCGAAGCCCTCCATCGCCTCGGCCAGCACCCCCGGATGACGCTCCGCCAGCTCGGCGGCGCGGGCCGCGCTGCCGGTGACCGTGGAGACGGTGACGACGGCGCCGGACCGGGCGCCGGCCGCCGCCGTGACGGCCCGCACCAGCGCCGGGTCGGGGTGGTGCGCGACGGTCCCGAAGCCGAGTTCGGTGACCGGGAGGAAGCCGTCGGGGGTCTCGGCACCGAGGTCGGCCGCGACGATCGCGTCCGCGACCACCACCGACCCCAGCGGCGCGCCGGAGCCGGAACCGGGGGAGAAGCCGCCGCCGATACCGGCCGAGACGACCAGGCCGTACGGCTGCCCGGCGAGCGCGGCGGCGGTCAGCGCGGTGGCGGTGCCGGCGGCCGCGGCCGCCGGACCGACCCCGGCGGCCAGCGCGTCGAGCGCCACCGGCAGGCCGGCCGCGTGCCGCAGCTCGTGGCCGCCCGGCAGCGTCGTCCCGCCGCCGGGCTCCGCCGCGGCGCACACCGCGTCACGCTCGGCGGCCACCGCCGTGACGACCAGGACCCGCATCATCCGGCCCGTACGCCCTAGTTCTCCTGCTTCAGCGTGAAGTGCCACATCGCCTTCGGGCCCTCACCGGCGCCCAGCTCGGCGACCTGGAGGGTGACGTCCTTGGAGTACGTGGTCTGGCCGGTCTGCGGGTTCTGCTGCATGAAGAGCGTGTCCGCGTCGAAGCTGCGGTACGTCTGCTTGCTGGGCTCACGCATGACGGGACCGGCGCCGATGACGATCCAGCCGGACTTGGCGACATCCGGCTCGACGCCGACGCGCACCTTCTCACCGGGGCGCACGGTGATCGTCTTGTCGCCCTTCTTGGTGAGGCAGGCCGTGACGTCCTTCTTGGACAGGACCTTGCCGTCACCGTCGCAGCCGGGAGTGGCCTCGGCCGTCACCGTGTTCGAGTTGACGGTCACGGTCGCGAGCGCGGTCGGCTTCTCGCAGGCGGAGAGGGTGAGGAGACCCAGGGACACGGCACCGATGGCGGCAGCGGCACGGCGGCCCTTGCCCCAGGAGATCAACGCAGCGGTCATACGGGCAGGCTATCGGGCGCCTCAGCTCACGCCACCCCCGGGTACGGCGTGCCGCGTCGCCCGTCGCCGGTCAGGCCACCCGGGCGCTGCGCGTACCGCCCCGCCGGGCCGCGCTCAGCAGCCCCCGCCCGGCCAGCACCAGGCCCAGCGCCACCAGCCCCGCGGCCACCGCCATCCCCACCGTGCCGACCAGCGGCAGCGAGATCCCGATCGCGCCGCCCACCACCCACGACATCTGCAGCACCGTCTCGGACCGGGCGAACGCGGAGGTCCGCACCTCCTCCGGCACATCGCGCTGGATCATCGCGTCCAACGACAGCTTCGCCAGCGCCTGGCACAGCCCCGCGGCGGCCGCCGCCGCGGTCACCACGACCACCGCCGCCCCCTCGTAGAACACCGCCGCCACCACCGTCGCGCAGAGCGCCAGCGCCAGCATCGCCGCGATGATCCGCTCCGGCCCCCGCGCCTTCAGCCAGGCGCCGACCGCCGTCCCCAGCGCGTTGCCGGTACCGGCCGCCACCACCACCAGCCCGAGCGAGGTGGCCGGCCCCAGCCCGCCCAGCGGATGCTCCCGCAGCAGGAACGCCAGGAAGAACGTCAGGAAACCGGAGAGGGCCCGCAGACAGGCGTTGGCCTGGAGGCCGTGCAGCACCGACGGGCCGACCGTCCGCAGTCCGGGCTTCCGCCCGCCGCCCGCCTGCCGCGCCGCGTCCCGGGACGCCAGGCGGGCCCGTGCCTCGCCCTTCGCCGAGTCGACCTTGTGCGGCAGCGAGAACGACAGGACCGTGCCGGCCAGGAACACCACACACGCCCCGTACAGCGGCCAGCTCGGCCCGATCAGATGCAGCCCGGCCCCGGCAGGACCCGCCAGCCCGGTCGCCAGCAGCCCCGCGAGCGTCACCCGTGAATTCGCCTTGACCAGCGAAATCCGCGGCGGCAGCAGCCGCGGCACCACCGCGCTGCGGACCACCCCGTACGCCTTCGACGCCACCAGCACGCCCAGCGCCGCCGGATACAGCTCCAGCCCCCCGGTGGCGACCGCGCCCGACAACGTCAGCGCCAGCAGCGCCCGCGCCAGCATCGACCCCGCCATCGCCGCCCGCCGGCCGTGCGGCACCCGGTCCAGCAGCGGCCCGACCACCGGCGCGAGCAGCGCGAACGGCGCCAGAGTGACCGCCAGATAGAGCGCCACCCGGCCCCGTGCCTCATCCGTCGGCACCGAGAAGAACACCGTCGAGGCCAGCGCGATGGTGATCATCACGTCCCCCGCGGAGTTCACCGCGTGCAGTTCGATCAGCTTGCCCAGGCCCGACTCCCCGGCGCCGTGCGCATGGGTGGCGCGCCGCACCCCGCGGGCCGCTCCGGTGAACGGCCGGTGCAGCGCCTTGCCGACGGCCCGCCCCGCCCGGCGGGCCCGGCCGCGCCCGTCCCCGCCGCGCGTCGAGGCGCGCGAGACCTGTGACGACTTCCCTGACGTCCTCGACATCTCCGACACTTTCGACGCCCCGTGCGGCAGCAACCCGGCCATACTGCCCCAACTCGCCCAGGAGAGGGCACTTTCTCCGCCCTGCCGCGCGGGGCGTCCCGGCCCGCGCACACGGCCGTGGATATTTGCCGCTCCCGCCGAGGGGTCGTCCACTCTTGAAGGGGTAGCGTGTGTAGCGCGCCACCGGCGGTCGTTCTTGGCCGCGTGCCTCCTCGCGATCCCGCAGAATGGGACGTAAGAGGTGCGCTCGACCGGAACGACCGGGCGCGGACGTCGACGCGGTCCCCTGGTCCGCTCCGCCCGCCCCGGTACCGCCGGTCGTCCGGACAGGACAAGGACAGCTCCGGCTGGCGCACTCGTGAGACGGCGTGGAAGAGAGAATCGATTCTTGTGAGTGCTGCGATGCGAAGCCGTACCCCTGACCGCCTGTGCGCCGAGGCGGTCGATCTCGCGCGGGCGGCGGCGGAGGAAGCCGCGCTGCCCGGCACGGTCGGCGAGCACATCGAGGCCGTCGCCGACGGGGACCGCGTCGTCACCCACCTCTTCGCCTGCGACGAGCCCGGCTACCGGGGCTGGCGCTGGGCCGCGACGGTCGCCAGAGCCTCCCGCGCCAAGGCCGTCACGCTCGACGAGGTGGCCCTGCTGCCCGGCCCCGACGCCCTCCTCGCACCGGAATGGGTGCCGTGGAGCGAGCGGCTGCGCCCCGGCGACATGGGCCCCGGCGACCTGCTGCCCACCGAGTCCGACGACCTGCGCCTGGAGCCCGGCTTCACCGGCGAGGACGTCCCGCCGCCGAACTCCCCGGTCGCCGAGGGCATGGCCGCCGACGTCGCCGACTCCGAGGAGGCGGACGTCGTCCCCGGCTCGCCCGCCGTCCAGCCCGCCCCCGAGCGCGGCAGCATCGCGGCCGTCGCCGAGGAACTGGGCATGCGCCGCGCCCGGGTGCTGTCCCGCTACGGCCTGCGCACCGCCGCCGATCGCTGGGAAGAGGCCTACGGCGCCCGGTCCGCGATGGCCCAGGCGGCCCCCGCCACCTGCGTGACCTGCGGCTTCCTCAGCCCGCTGCCCGGCTCCCTGGGCCAGGCGTTCGGCGTCTGCGCGAACGAGTTCGCCCCGGCGGACGGCCGCGTGGTGTCCCTCGCGTACGGGTGTGGGGCGCATTCCGAGGCTGCCGTCATGCCTAAACCGCCGCGGCCGGCCGCGCCGGTTGTCGATGAGACCGTTGTTGAGCCCTTGTCGCTTCGGCCCGAGCGGGATGGTGGGTCCGTCGAGGAGACGGGGCCGGCCGAGGAGCTGGGTCACAGCTAAGCGCTGGGGGCTCATTCCCACGTTGTCGGGTGGCGCCGCCGTGCCTCTTTGGGCTCGTAGCCCCGCCTCCTACGTTGTCGGGTGGCCCGCCGTGCCCTGTTTTCGCCTTCGGCGGGGTGGGTGGTGTTTGGGCGGGGGCCGCGGTGGTGCGTTGTGGTGCCGGGTTCGGTCCTCCGGGGGCGGGTTTCCGGACTGCTTCGCTTTACGTCCGGAAACCCGCC
>NZ_JBSFJF010000063.1:0-39809 GCF_053597915.1 Streptomyces sp. NPDC001219
GTTCATCAGCCGGCCGACCGCGGTGTCCTTCTCGTGCCGCACGGAGTCGTCCCAGAGGCTGCGGGCGAAGCTGCGGCCAACGCGGCGGACGCGGCCAAGGCCGTGGCGTCCGGCGACGCGCGGGCGCAGTCCGTGTGGCAGCGCGCCGTGGACGCCCTCGCCGACGGCCTGGTCACCGGCCTCACCCTGCTCGACCCGCGGACGGTGATCATCGGCGGCGGGCTCGCCGAGGCGGGCGACACGCTCTTCACGCCTCTGCGGGAAGCGGTCCGCCGGCGCGTTACGTTCCAGCGGCTCCCCTCGATCGTTCCGGCGGCTCTGGGGGACGCCGCCGGGTGCCTGGGCGCAGGACTGCTCGCCCGGGATCTTCTCTCCACGGAGGTATCCGCCTGATGGCACAGCAACAGTCGGCGCAGCGGCCCTCGGACCTCCCGCGCACCGTCCTGGCCGGCGCCCGGATCGCCCGGCCGTCCGGGGTGGTCGAGCGCGGCCGGCTCACCGTCGAGGGCGGTCTCATCGGCGACGTCCTCAGCCGGGACCTCGACCTGGCCGAGGGGGCCGCCGGCCATGTCGTGGACCTCGCCGGCCACCTCGTCGTGCCCGGCTTCGTCGACATGCATGTCCATGGCGGCGGCGGTGGCTCGTTCTCGTCGGCCGATCCCGAGGAGTGCCTGCGGGTGGTCGACACCCACCGCCAGCACGGCACCACCTCGATGGTCGCCTCCACCGTCACCGGCGAACTGGCCGACCTGGCCCGGCAGGCCGCGGTGCTCGCCGAGCTGGTGCAGCAGGGCGAGCTGGCCGGCATCCACTTCGAGGGCCCGTTCATCTCCCCGCACCGCTGCGGCGCCCACCAGCCCGAGCTGCTGCGCGACCCGGACCCGGCCGACGTCCGCAAGCTCCTCGACGCCGCGCACGGCACCACGTCGATGATGACCGTCGCCCCCGAACTGCCCGGCGGCCTGGAGTCCGTACGGCTGCTCGCCGACGCGGGTGTGATCGCCGCACTCGGCCACACCGACTCCTCCTACGACGCCACCCGCGAGGCCGTCGACGCGGGCGCCACCGTCGCCACCCACCTCTTCAACGCGATGCCGCCGCTGGGCCACCGCACGCCCGGCCCGGTCGCCGCCCTGCTGGAGGACGAGCGGGTCACCGTCGAGCTGATCAACGACGGCACCCATCTGCACCCCGCGGTCCTGCAGATGGCGGTCCGCGAGGCCGGCGCCGAACGGGTCGCGTTCATCACCGACGCGATGGGCGCGGCCGGGATGAGCGACGGGAGGTATCCGCTCGGCCCGATGCAGGTCGAGGTCAGGGACGGCGTCGCGCGCATCAGCGAAGGCCCCACGGCCGGTTCGATCGCCGGCTCCACCCTCACCCTGGACCGTGCCTTCAAACGCGCCGTCACCGTCGACGGCCTGACGGTCGACCAGGCCGTACAGGCACTTTCGGCCAATCCTGCCCGCCTCCTGGGCCTCGCCGGCCGGACCGGCACCCTCCAGACCGGCAAGGACGCCGACCTGGTGGTGCTGGACGCGGCCTACGACGTGGTGGGCGTGATGCGCCGGGGCGAGTGGCTGGTGCGCCCGCCGGGCGCCTGAGGCTCCGCCCGCGCACCGGACGGGTGCGCGGCCGCCCCTCCCACCGGCCGTGGACGCCCAGGGCGGCCGGACCGGGTCTGGGCCAATCCCCACCTGCGATGGCATGATCGCTCGCGCACTTGTCCGCATGCCACCGCCGCACGCGGTTGCCCGACGCCCGGCCGCCCGGCCATGACTGCCCGGAGGGGCGACCATGATCCTCACGGTCACGCTGAACGCCGCCCTGGACATCACCTACCGCGTCCCCCGGCTCCAGCCCCACACCACGCACCGGGTCACCGAGGTGTCCGAACGCCCCGGCGGCAAGGGCCTGAACGTCGCCCGGGTGCTGGCCGCGCTCGGCCACCGCACGGTCGCCACCGGCTTCGTGGGCGGCGGCCCCGGTGACGCGCTGCGTGCCCTGCTCGCGGAGACCGGCGTCACCGACGCGCTGGTCCCGGTCGGCGGCGCCACCCGCCGCACCGTCGCCGTCGTCGACGCGGCCACCGGCGACACCACCCAGCTCAACGAGGCGGGCCCGACGGTCTCCCCCGCCGAGTGGGACACCTTCCTCGGCACCTACCGCGAACTGCTCGCCGACGCACGGGCGGTGGCCCTCTGCGGCAGCCTCCCGCCGGGCGTCCCGGTCGACGTCTACGCCCGCCTCACCCGCGCCGCGCGCGGCGCGGGCGTCCCGGTCCTCCTCGACACCAGCGGCGAACCGCTGCGCCGGGGTCTGGCCGCCCGCCCCGACCTCGCCAAGCCCAACGCCGATGAACTCGCCGCGCTCACCGGCAGCACCGAGCCGCTGCGCGCCGCCCGCGACGCCCGCCGCCGCGGCGCCCACGCGGTGGCCGCCTCGCTGGGCCCGGACGGCATGCTCGCGGTGACCGCCGACGGCACCTGGCAGGCCACCCCGCCACGGCGCATCCCCGGCAACCCGACCGGCGCCGGCGACTCGGCGGTGGCCGGCCTGCTCTCGGGCCTGGTGGAAGACCTGCCGTGGCCGGACCGCCTGACCCGGGCCGTGGCCCTGTCCGCAGCGACCGTACGGGCCCCGGCGGCAGGCGAGTTCGATGCGGCGACGTATGACGAGCTGCTGCGAACGGTCAGGGTGACAGCGCCGTCGCCGGAGATACGCAGTTCGAAGTGACCTCCCGTCAATGGCGCCGGCTGATCTGCGCCTTGCAGCCGCGACGACGGCCGGCGCAGTCGCCGCGGACCGAGACCGACCGGCCTCCAAGCCCACAGACCCGAACGCGTCGGGTTCGTCGGCCCTCACTCAAAGAGCCGCCAGAGAAGCAGAGCGCTCCTCTGGCGGCTACGGCGCGGGTCAGGACGGGGGCGCCGTCGGTTGCTCAGCTCCTGGCCAGCCAGACCCTTTCGAGGTTCACCTCGCACTGGTTCCCGCTCTCGCAGGACAGCTTGACGGTGTTGGTGCCCTTGTTGAGCTGCACGTACTGCCAGCTCCTGGTCCAGCCCTTGTCCCAGGCGCCCTCCGGGGCGTGGGCGAAGTTCTTCAGCCTGATCGACCGGCTGTCCGCCGTGCCGTTCACATTCAGCGTGAGGTTGGCGTCCTTGCCGGGCACGCCGTAGCCGACCCAGAGCTTGTACTTGCCGGGGGCGTCGACGTCGACCGACCACGTGGCCGCCGCTCCCTGGGCATTCATGCCGGCCACATAGGTCCCGCCGGGCGAGCGCGCGCCGGGCACGTCCTTCGCCGTCGTCGCGCCGCCCTCCAGCCGCAGGCTGACCGCGTTCTCCTTCGGCAGCCGGCCGGGCTTGCCCTTGGACGGCTTGCCGGTGGGCTTGACCGTGTCGCCGGCCGACGGGCCCTGCTTGCCGGTCTCGTCGCTCTTGGAGTCCTTGCCGTTGGTGAACATCGCGACGCCGATGCCTATGCAGACCACCGCGACCACGGCGACGGCGCCGATCAGCAGGCCGTTGCGGCCGCGGCGCGGCTCCTGGCCACCGTTGCCCGCGGCGGGGGCGGAGCGCGTGCGGTCACCGCCGGGCAGCGTCTCGGGGGCGGCGTAGTGGGCGTTCTGCTGCCCGTACGTCACCTGCTGCGGGGCCTGCTGGCCGTACTGGCGCTGACCGACCGCGCGCACCTGGTTGTAGGACGTCCGCGGAACACCCGGCTGCCGCGCCGCACCGTCGCCGGCCGAGCCCTGGGCGCCGCCCTCGCCGCCTTCGGAGCGGTAGAGGTAGGCGAACGGGTCGTCGTTCTCCGGCGTGTCCGCGCCGTTGTTGCCGGCCGTCATTCCGTGTCACTCCCAAGCGATCTGTGCGCGTCTGTACGCGTCTCTACGCGTCCGCAGGCTTCATTGCGCGAACTGTCTTTCGGGCCCCCGGCGGCGCCGCGCCGCATCGGCGCAGCCTACCCCGTCGCGGCCTGCGCACACCGTGCCCGGAGGGCCACAAGATCGCTACGGATCGGTGAACTGCTGGTGTGCGGCCCGGAGCGCCGCCGGTGTGAGATACGCGGCATCGCGCCCGGCGGCCGCGGCGGACCGCCCGCCGCTCAGCCCGCGGCCCGCCGGTTCGCCTTCGAGCGGGAGCGCTTCTCGACGTACATCCGCTGATCGGCCGACTCCAGCACTTCCTCGGCCGACATCCCGCAGCTCGCCCAGCCGATACCGAAGCTGGCGCCCACCCGGACCGCGCGGCCCTCCACCCGGATCGGCGGGATGATCGCGTTCCGCAGCCGGACGGCGAGGTCCTCGGCGTCGGCGGTGCCCAGGCCGTCGGCGAGCACCACGAACTCGTCGCCGCCGAGCCGGGCGACCGTGTCGCCGTCCCGGACCCCGCTGGTCAGCCGCCGGGCGACCTCGATCAGCACCGCGTCGCCGGTGTTGTGCCCGAAGCGGTCGTTGATCGACTTGAAGCCGTCGAGGTCGCAGAAGAGGACCGCGAGCCCCTTGGAGCCGTCGTCGGCCGGCCCGTCCGCGGGAGCGACGAGATGCACATGGTGGTCGAACGGTGGCGGCGGCCCGCCCTCGAAGCCGTCGAGCCCGTCGAAGGGCTCCTTCCCGTCCGGCCGGAAGCCGTGCGGATCGTGGGGGTCGACGCTGAGGGTGCCCGAGGAGGCGTAGGCGTCCGCCATCGAGCCGGGCGGGCGGGAGCACAGCCGGGCGCCGAGCCGGGCCCGCAGCTCGGCGCTGTTGGGCAGCCCGGTCAGCGAGTCGTGGCTGGCGCGGTGGGCGAGCTGCAGCTCGTGCCGCTTGCGTTCCTCGATGTCCTCGACGTGGGTGAGCAGGAAGCGGGGGCCGTCGGCGGTGTCGGCGACGACGGAGTTGCGCAGCGAGACCCACACGTAGGTGCCGTCCCGGCGGGCCAGCCGCAGCTCGGCGCGGCCGCCCTCGGCGGAGGTGCGCAGCAGCGTGCCGATGTCCTCGGGGTGGACGAGGTCGGAGAAGGAGTAGCGGCGCATCCCGGAGGCCGGGCGGCCCAGCAGCCGGCACAGCGCGTCGTTGGTACGGAGCAGCCGTCCGTGCTGGTCACCGCCCATTTCGGCGACGGCCATCCCGCTCGGCGCGTACTCGAACGCCTGCCGGAAGCTCTCCTCGCTGGCCCGCAGCGCCTGCTGCTCGCGCTCCAGCCGGACCAGGGCGCGCTGCATGTTGGCCCGCAACCGGGCGTTGCTGATCGCGATGGCGGACTGGAAGGCGTACATCTGCAGGGCTTCCTGGCCCCAGGGGCCGGGCCGCCGGCCGTTGCGCGGCCGGTCGACGGAGATCACCCCGAGGAGTTCGCCGCCGCCGTTCGCCGCGGTGTACATCGGCGCGAAGAGGCGGTCCATGGGGTGCCACTCGTCGGGGAACCGGGGCGTGGGTCCGGCCGTGTGCCACTGCGGTACGTCGTCGTCATCGAGCACCCAGCCCTCGGTGTGCGAGATGAAGTGCAGATCGCCCCAGCGCTCGCCCATGGACAGCCGGCGCTCCCAGGAGGCGCGGGAGCCGACCCGTCCGGCCATGAGTGCCTCGGCGCCCGCGCTGCCCGCCACCGCGGCGACGACGAGATCGCCGTCGGGACGGACGAGGTTGACCGCGGCCAGCTCGTAGCCGAGCCCGGTGATCACGCCGTCGGCGACGGTCTGCAAGGTGTCCGCAAGGCTACGTGCGGTGTTCAGCTCGGCGACCACTTGGTGCAGCTGCCGCAGGGTTGCAAGACGGACGTATGGCTCCGACTCGGTCTCCATCGTTCGCTCTCCCTGAGACCTCGACAGCAAACTCCACGATTTCTTGTCGTCCGATTCCCCGCTCACTGAATCACAGTGAGCTGCTCACTCGGTACACAGGGTCAACAATTAGCGCCTGCTGTGACTCAAGTCACAAGCAATGAACGACGGTTGGCGATCTTCCATAAAACCGCCACGGGAGCGCGCCTTCACTCTTTCTACACTTACTGAACGCAAATTCCGAGCGATTCCGGCCTCAGCCGTCAGACCTAGGACACAAGTGGTCCGGAGGGCCGATGCGAGTCGCGGCCGGCCAAAGTTAGCGTTTATGGCGTGTTCACGAAGACCTCTGCCGATACGGCGGCCTCCGGGCCCGTCGCGCACGCCGCACCCGCCGTCGCCCCCACCTCCGTGCCGGGCGGCGCGCCGATCCCGCATCCTGTTGGGGTGAGTGACGACGAGTTCCGTGCCGCCCTGTCCCGCCTGGCCGCCGGCGTGGTGCTGATCACCGCCCACGACCCGGACGACGGGCCGCGCGGCGAGGACGTCGGCATGACCGCCACGGCGTTCCTGTCGGTGTCCCTCGACCCGCCGCTGGTGATGGTGAGCGTTCGCAACGACTCACGGATGGACGACCTGCTGGAGCGGCAGCCCCTCTGGGCCGTGTCGGTGCTCTCGGGACACCAGCGGCAGACCGCCGGACGATTCGCCATGAAGGGCCGTATCAGCGACCGACTGCTCTTCGAGGACCTTCCGCACATACGGGGCGAAGCGTCCGGCGCGCCGCTCATCGGGGGCGCCCTGGCGACCCTGGAGTGCCGGACCGAGCAGCGAGTCCTGGCCGGCGATCACACCCTGGTCATCGCACGTGTCCTGGCCACCTCGGTCCCGAACGACGACGACGGACCGCTGACGTACTTCCGGGGGAAGTACCGGCAGTTGGGGTGAGGCCGGGGATCGGGGCGCGGCCGTCTTGGGCGCTGCGGCCTGCGGCTCGCCCTTGGGCCGGTCGGCCGCGCCGTCAGCCCCAGTCGCGGCCCGAGCGGCCGCGCTTGGTGTCGCCGCGCTGCTTCTTCTCGCGCAGCCGCCGCTCATTGATGCCCCGTGGAATCCGCGACTTGCGGCGCGGCTTGGGCGGCGGCGCGGTGGCCTCGGCGAGCAGCGAGGCCATCCGCACGGCGGCGGTCTCGCGGTTGCGCCACTGCGAGCGGTGCTCGGAGGCCCGTACCGCCAGCACGCCGTCGGTCAGCCGGCCCGCCAGCCGCTCCAGGGCGCGCTCCTTCCACACCGGCGGCAGCGTCTGCGTCCTGCCGAGGTCGAAGCGCAGCTCGACCTGACTGTCGCTGGTGTTGACGTGCTGGCCGCCCGGACCTGAGGAACGCGAGAAACGCCAGACGAGCTCGGCCTCTGGAAGGACGACCGAACCTCGGATGACATAGGGCCCGGACATGAGTCCTATGATCCCGCGCCGCGCACGCTCTCGTCACCCGCTTTTCGGGGTGCGCGCCACGCATTCACATCAGAATTCGGCAAAGAGAGTAAAGACTCCTGGAACCTGGCGGTCCCCCCATGACGTTGTGGTGGGTGACGGTAGCTTCGTGCGCAGTGCGGAGCCCGACGCTTCGACGAGTCGACAAGGAAAGGGACTTCCCATGGCTGTAAGCCTGTCCAAGGGCGGCAACGTCTCCCTCACCAAGGAGGCACCGGGCCTGACCGCCGTCACGGTGGGCCTCGGCTGGGACGTCCGCACCACCACCGGCACGGACTTCGACCTCGACGCGAGCGCCATCGCGGTCAACCCGAGCGGCAAGGTCTTCTCCGACCAGCACTTCGTCTTCTTCAACAACAAGGCGACGCCGGACCAGTCCATCGTGCACACCGGCGACAACGTCACCGGCCAGGGCGAGGGCGACGACGAGCAGATCAACGTCAACCTCGCGGCGCTGCCGGCCGACATCGAGAAGATCGTCTTCCCGGTCTCCATCTACGACGCCGAGAACCGCAGCCAGAACTTCGGCCAGGTGCGGAACGCCTTCATCCGCATCATCAACCAGGCCGGCGGCACCGAGATCGCCCGCTACGACCTCAGCGAGGACGCCGCCACCGAGACCGCCATGGTCTTCGGCGAGCTCTACCGCAACGGCGCCGAGTGGAAGTTCCGCGCGGTCGGCCAGGGCTACGCGTCGGGCCTCGTCGGCATCGCGCAGGACTTCGGCGTCAACGTCTGAGTCAGCATCTGAGTCAGCTCCGCGCTGCGCCCTGACCTGGTCGGGGCGCAGCGAGCACATCGGAGGGCCGGTTCCCTGTGGGAGCCGGCCTTCGGCGTGTTCGGGGGCCCACCAGGCGGCGGGGTGGGCCCGTGGTGGTGGGGCGTGCCTCGCGGGGCCTCAGGCGACCGCGTCCGTGACCGTTTCTGCTGCGGGTGGCGTGGTCAGTGCCGCCACCTCGTCCAGCGAGAGGCCCAGCGCCCCGGCCAGCGCGGCGATCGTGAAGAACGCCGGTGTCGGCGCCCGGCCGGTCTCGATCTTCCGCAGCGTCTCGGCGGACACCCCCGCCGCCGCCGCGACCTCGACCATGCTCTGTTCGCCGCGCGCCGAGCGCAACAGCGCGCCGAGCCGCTCACCGCGTTCACGTTCCCGAGGGGTCAGTGGAGTTCGCACCATGCCCGTGATACTAATACCGGTAAAGAAATACCGGTAAAGAAATACCGGTCGTCGAGGGAGTGGCGCCTGCCGCCGCCGGGGTGCGGCGCGGGCGGCTGTGAGCGGGAGGACGGGCCATGGTGGAGATCAAGACGGACGCGGAACTGGACGCGATGCGGGTGGCCGGACGGGTCGTCGCCGAGGCGCTGGAAGCGGCGCGTACGGCGGCCGCCCCGGGGATGCGGCTGCTGGAGCTGGACGAGGTGGCCCGTACGGTCCTGCGCGAGGCCGGTGCCGACTCACCGTTCCTCGGCTACCGTCCGACGTTCGCGCCCACCCCGTTCCCCGCCGTCCTCTGCGTCTCCGTCAACGACGCGATCGTGCACGGCATCCCGGACGGGACCCGGCTGCGCGACGGCGACCTGGTGAGCATCGACTGCGGCGCCCTGGTGGACGGCTGGGCCGGAGACGCGGCCCTCAGCTTCACGGTCGGCGCCGCCCGCCCCGAGGACCAGCGGCTCATGGACACGACCCGGCAGGCGCTGGCGGCCGGCATCGAGGCGGCCGTGGTCGGCGCGCGGATCGGCGACATCTCCCATGCGATCGGCAGCATCGGGCGCGCCGCGGGCTACGGCATCCCCGACGACTTCGGCGGCCACGGCATCGGCCGCCAGATGCACGAGGACCCGTCGGTCCCCAACGACGGCCGCCCGCACCGCGGCATGCGCCTCCGCCACGGCCTGGTCCTCGCCATCGAGCCGATGTTCCTGGCCGGCGGCAGGAACGACTACTACGCCGCCGACGACGGCTGGACCCTGCGCACCACGGACACCTCCCGCGCCGCCCACTTCGAACACACGGTGGCGGTGACGAACGCGGGGCCGCGGGTGCTTACGGGGGCGTAGGGGCGGGTGCCGACCGGGGCGGGCTTCTGGCCTCGGGGCGGGTCGGCCAGCGCGTCAGCACCAGGGGCAGCCGGGTTGGGCTGCGCTTCGTCGGGGGCGTACGGCGGGAGGGGTGGGGGCCATGGTGGCCGGGTTGTGGGCGACGGGCGGGAGGGCCGGTCCGTGGTGCGAGCAGGGGCACACGGCGGAGGCTGAGGCAGGGCGCTACGGCGGGCGCAGGAACGCGGCGTAGGGGCGGTTGCCGGCTGGCGGGGCGGCCGCCCGGTCTGCGTGAACGGCTCGGTGAGGGCACCATGGAAGCGGCGCCGGGCGAGCGGGACCGTGTCGTCCGCCGCCGTCCTCCTGGAGCGCAGCCCATGAGCCCATCCCCCGCCGAACCCGCGCACCCCGTCATAGAGGTGCTGCTCTGCGACGATCGCGCCATCGAACGTGCCGGGCTGCTCGCGCTGCTCAGCGGTGCCCCCGGTTTCGAGGTGATCGGCGAGGCCACGAACGGTGAGGAGGCCGTGAACCTGGCCGCCACACTCCGCCCCGCCGTCGTCCTGATGGATCTCCGTATCGGCTCCGGCGTGGACGGTGTCGACGGCGTCGAGGCCACCCGGCGCATCACCCGCACCGAGGCCCCCGGCTCGCCCCCGGTCCTCGTACTGACCGCCTATGACACCGACGCCGACATCGCCTGCGCCCTTGAGGCCGGTGCCGCCGGACATCTGCTCAAGGCCGAGCCGCCGGAGCAGTTGTTCGCCGCGATCCGGGCCGCGGCAGGGGGCCACAGCATGCCGGCCGCGCCGGTCGCCCATCGTGTCCTGGCCCAGATGCGCAGCCCGCGCCCCACCCTCACCGACCAGGAGCTGGACATCCTCGGCCGGCTCGCCCGCGGACTGAGCATCCGGGAGATCGCCCGAGCCCTGTCCACCAGCGAGACCGCGGTGAAGACGCATCTGAGCCGGCTCTACGACAAGCTCGGCGTGGCCTCCCGGACCGCCGCGGTCTCCGTCGCCAGGGAACATCGGCTGCTGCGCTGACCAGTCGGCACCGGGCAGCGCCGGACCGGACCGGACCGCGCCGGACGGCACCCGATGGCAACGGATGGCGGCTGCACCCCGCGTGACACCATCAAGGGGTGATCGACCTCGGCTACTCCCTCTCCCGCCGCTTCCCGGACCCTCCCCAGACGGACTACCGGACCGCGGACGTGCGCACGCTGCGCCATGACCTCTTCTGCGGCGATGTCTACCTCGCCGACACGAAGACGGACCGCGAGCTGTCCACGGCCTGGGGATGGGTGCCGGTCCTCGACTTCGCCTGGGCTCTCTGCGACATCGTCGAGCAGCTCGACACCGACCCCCGGGGCAACCGCTCCGCCCGCCCGGTCCACGCCGAGCTGGACTTCACCGAGTCCGCCGACCGGATCTTCTTCGAGCGCCGCTTCGGCTGGGTGGACGTCGACGCCGACTGGATGCCCGCCGACGAGGCCCCGCTGACCTTCAACCACTCCGCGCTGCGCCGCGAGGCCCGCGACTTCCTGCACGACCTGATCGCCGACCTCACCGACATGCACGACGGCCTCGGCGACAACCCCGCCATCTGGGACCTCCAGGCCCGTTTCCCCCGCGTCTGATCCCCGGACGGACGCCCGGCACCTGACGCCTGACGCCCGACACCTGCGCTCCAGCCGTACGCCAGGCCGGGCTCTGCACGCCCCGTCCCCGTACGCCGGGCCAGCCGCCGTACGCCCGTACGGCCCTTACGCGTCGCACCCGCCACGCAGCGTCGGCTGCCCGGCGCCCTACGTCCGCTCCCCTGGCCGAAGCCGCCCCGCCGTGCCTCACTCCACCCGTACGCCTATCTGCGCCGCGAACACCGGGGCCAGATCGAGTAGTTGGGCGGGGCTGATCACCGCGCCCGACAGCCGGTCGATCCCCCGTGCGATGTCCAGCGCGGCCGCGCCCCGCAGGTCGACGTCCTTCATCCGCGCCTCGGAGAAGTCCACCCGCGTCAGGGTGCAGTCGTCGAACGTCACCCGCTCCAGCACCGCCCCCGCGAAGTCCGCCTCGACCAGTACGCACCCCTCGAAGGCGACATCCCGCAGCTTCGCCTGCCGGAGATTCGGGAAATCGATCTTCCCGCCACGCACCACGACCCGCTCCAGCACCGCCCCGTGCAGCTGTGTCCCGCCGAGGCGGGCGTCCGCCACCTCCACATCGCGCAGCGACGCCTGGGACAGATCCGTGCCGACCCCACGGATGCCGCTCAGCACGCTGTCGATGAACCGCGCCCGGCCGAGCACGGTCTCGTCCCACGCGCACCGCCGTACCGCGCAGTCCATGAAGCGTGCGCCGCGCGCCGACTGCCCGGCCCAGTCGGCGTCCGCGAACTCCAGCCCGTCGTAGTCCCCTTCGGCCTCCAGCTCGCCGCCCTCGTACGCCGTCAGCTCCGGAAGCCGCACCTCCGGCCGCCGCACCGCCCGCACCGTCTCCTTGCCGCGCCCTGCCACGCGATCACCGCCTTCCCGCTGCCCGTGGCCCATCACGCCTGCACACCCCATCGTGAACCACACCACTGACAATGCGGCCTGACCTGCGGAAACCCCTTCCTGCCCGGTCGGGTGGCAGCTCCCACCGGACTCGCCACCGCCCTCCCGGCCCGGCACGCCACCGCCCCCGGCCAGGCCCGGCACGGCTCCCCACGCACGCCCTGCAGATCCCCGCGCGTGCCCTGAGAGGTCCCCCGAGCACCCCGGCACCGGTCGCCGCCGAAGAGCCCCCGCGGCCGCATCAAGCAACAGCAATCAGCGACGTCAACCCCTTTGACCTCAACCAACCTTGAGGTAACAGAGTGCGGGCATAGCTCACCAACCGCACCGGGCCCCACGCCCCACGCGCCCCACCCCACGCCCCAAGGAGACACCGCCATGCACGCAATACGCCTGCACGCCTTCGGCCCCGCGGAGAACCTCCGCCACGAGACAGTGAACGACCCACTCCCGGGGCCCGGTGAGGTCCGTATCGCGGTGGCGGCGGCCGGGGTCCACCTCCTGGACACCGCCCTGCGCGAGGGCATACCGGGCGGGCCGATACCGCTCACCGAGCTGCCGACCGTTCCCGGGCGGGAAGTCGCGGGCACCGTCGAGGCGCTGGGCGAGGGCACCGACCCCGACTGGCTCGGCCGGCGCGTCGTCACCCACCTCGGCACGGTCCCCGGCGGCTACGCCGAACTCGCCGTCGTCGCCGCCGACCGGCTGCACACGATCCCCGAGGGCCTGGACGCGGGCCAGGCCGTCGCCATGATCGGCACCGGGCGCACCACCATGGGCATCCTGCTCTTCGCGGACCTCACCGCCGACGACATCGCGCTCGTCCCGGCAGCGGCCGGCGGCATCGGCTCCCTGCTCGTCCAGCACGCCAAGAACACCGGCGCCACCGTCATCGGCCTGGCCGGCGGTGGCGCCAAGGTGGCGCGGGTCCGCGAACTGGGCGCCGACCTCGCCGTCGACTACCTCCGCGACGACTGGCCCGCCACGGTCCGGGCCTTCCTCGACGGCCGGGGAGCGGCCGGGGCCACGCTCGTCTTCGACTCGGTCGGCGGGGCCCCCGGTCGCGCGGCCGTGGACCTGCTCGCCAAAGGGGGCCGCCATCTGGTCTTCGGCTGGTCCTCCGACGGCCTGCTCACCGGCGGTCCGCTGGACTTCGCCGAGGGCGAGCTGACGGCCCGCGGGATCACGTCGGAGCAGGTCCTCGGCCCGCCGATGCTGGCCAGGGCCGGCGGCGACAACCCGCTCCGCACCCTGGAGACCGCGGCCCTGGCCGAGGCCGCGGCGGGCAGGCTGGTACCGGCGGTCCAGCGCTTCCCCCTGGCGGAGGCCGCGGCCGCCCACCGGGCACTGGAGTCCCGCGCCACGATGGGCAAGGTCGTGCTGGTGCCGTAGGGCGTAACTCGTCCGGGGCGGGGCCGGGTTGGGCCGCCCACCAACCCCGCCGCCCCGCCCCTCCCCCTACCGCACCACCGCCATCTCCCGCCCCGTCTGGTTCAGCCGTCGGCCGCCGGACTCCGTACACGTCACGATGTCCTCGATCCGCACCCCGAAGCGGCCCGGCAGGTAGATGCCCGGCTCGATCGAGAAGCACATCCCGGGCACCAGGGGCAGATGCTCGCCCTCGACCAGATAGGGCGGCTCATGGGTGGTCACCCCGATGCCGTGCCCGGTCCGGTGGATGAAGTACTCGCCGTAGCCGGCAGCCTTGATCACCTGCCTGGCCACCCGGTCGACGTCCTGGCACGCGATGCCGGGCCGCACCGCCTCGAAGGCCGCCTGCTGCGCCTCCCGCACGATGTCGTGCACCTTGCGCTCCTCGGCGCCCGGCTCCCCGACGTGGACGGTCCGCGTCGTGTCCGACCCGTAGCCGTCTTTGAGGCCGCCGAAGTCGAGCACCACCATGTCCCCGTCCTCGATGACCCGCTCACCGGCCTCGTGGTGCGGGTTGGCGCCGTTGGGGCCGGACCCCACGATCGTGAAGTCCACCTGACTGTGCCCGTGCCCGGTCAGCAGCCGTACCAGGTCCGCCGCCACCTCGGACTCCCGCCGCCCGCCGAAACGGACGGACAGGATGTCCTCGTACGTGGCGTCGGCGGCGGCCCCGGCCGCGGCCAGCAGCTCCACCTCGTGGGCGTCCTTGACGGCGCGCAGCATCGGCAGCACCTCGGTCAGCGCGGCGTACGCGCTGCCCGGCACCGACCGCTGGAGCCCCAGCAGATGCATCGCCCAGGTCGAGTCGGACATCCCGTAACGCCCCTGCGGGTCCATCCACTTGGCGACCTCGGCGTACGGGTCCGAACCATCGGTCCACCCCGACACCTCCATCGCCCAGGCCCCCGGGGAGTACTCCGCGTCCGGGTACTCCAGTACGGGCACCAGCAGCCGCGGGCGCCGCTCCGGCTCGATCACCAGGGCGGTCAGCCGCTCGGTGACGGCGGTCGGCCGGTAACCGCACAGCCACGTCAGATCCGGCCCCGGCGTCACGACCAGCCCGGCCAGCCCGGCATCGGCGGCGGCCCGGCCGGCCCGCGTCATCCGCCGCTCGTAGTCCACCTGCGTCATCGAAGTCACCATGGCGGCGAACTTACGCCGATCCGGCCCCACCGGCCCGCCGAATTCCCTTCCCCGCGGGCCTCTTCACTCCTCCA
The DNA here is from genome assembly GCF_053597915.1 of Streptomyces sp. NPDC001219. Taxonomy (NCBI): domain Bacteria; kingdom Bacillati; phylum Actinomycetota; class Actinomycetes; order Kitasatosporales; family Streptomycetaceae; genus Streptomyces; species Streptomyces sp. NPDC001219. Next base: position 14,495 of record NZ_JBSFJF010000063.1, read on the forward strand.
GTTCACCTCTCCCGTTCACGTCTCCCGTTCCGCCTCCCGTTCACCCTGCCGCCACCGGTTCGGTCGTCCCGATGTGGCCCCGGTAGGTGCGCAGGGCGCGGGCGCTGTTCCAGCCGAGGGCGCCCACGACACGGCCGTGGAGCCGGTAGAGCGCGACGAACCTGCGTGCCTCCGGGTCGCCGTCGACGCATTCGACCCGGGCGTCGGCGGGGCACCGGCCATGGAACTGGATCTTGGCGTCGTACTGGTCGGTCCAGCCGAACGGGACGGGTGCGTACGGCACGCCGCCCTCTGGGCCGGCGAGGAGGTTCCGGGCGGCGGCGCGGGCCTGTTCGGTGGCGTTCAGGCGCTGTTCGAGCCGGACGCGGCCGCCGGTGGCCGGGTCCGGCCAGTTGGCCACGTCCCCCGCCGCGTACACCCCGGGCGCCGCCCGGCAGTGACTGTCGCAGCGCACCCCGTCCTCCAGGGACAGCCCGGAGCCGGCCAGCCAGTCGACGGCCGGCACCGAGCCGATGGCGACCACGACGACATCGGCGGGGAGCCGGGTGCCGTCGTCGAGTTCGACGGCGGTGACCCGGCCGCTCGCACCGGTCACTCCGGTGACGCCGCGCCCCGGGTGCAGCCGTACCCCGTGGTCCCGGTGGAGGTCCGCCACCAGGCCGCCCACCCAGGTGCCGACCTGCCGGGCCAGCGGGGTGGGCTCGGTGTCGACGAGGGCGACGTCCAGGCCGAGACCCCGCGCGGTGGCGGCGATCTCGCTGCCGAGGAAGCCGGCGCCGATCACCACGACCCGGGGGCCGGCGCACAGCTGCGCCCGCAGCGTCAGGGCGTCGTCGAGCGTGCGCAGCACATGCACACCGGCCAGGTCGTGGCCGAAGGGCAGCCGGCGGGGCCGCAGCCCGGTGGCGACGATCAGGCCGTCGTAGTGCAGCCGGTCCCCGTCGGCCAGGGTGACGGTGCGTGCCGCCGGGTCCAGCCCGGTGGCCCGGCAGCCCAGCCGGAGGTCCAGGTCCAGCCCCCGGATGTCGGCCTCCCGGCGCAGCACGGCCCGCTCCGGTTCCCAGTCGCCGGCCAGTACCTGCTTGGACAGCGGCGGCCGGTCATAGGGGGTCCAGAGTTCCTCGCCGACCAGTGTCAGCGATCCGGTGAAGCCCTCGCGGCGGAGGGCGTCGGCCGCGGTGAGTCCCGCGGCCGACGCGCCCACCAGGACGATGCGGTCCATGGCGGGCACTACGGCAGCACCTCGATGGCCAGTGCGGGGCAGCGGGCGGCGGCCTCCTCGACCGGGGCGCGCAGCGCGTCCGCCGGCGCGGCGTCGAGCAGCACGACGATGCCGTCCTCGTCACGCTGGTCGAAGACCTCGGCGGCGGACAGGACGCACTGCCCCGCGCCGACGCACTTGTCCTCGTCAATGATGACCTTCATCGGGATTCCTCTTCGTGCGGTGGTTCTCGGTGGGCTTCTTGGCGGGTTTCTCGGTGGGGTCCCGGTGGGGGGCGGCGGACGGGCCGGCTACCAGGTGACGGGGAGTTCGTGGACGCCGTAGATGAGCATCTCCTCGCGCATCGGCACCTGGTCCGCCGGTACGGCCAGCCGCAGGTCCGGGAAACGGTCGAACAGGGCGGTCAGCGCGGCCTTCATCTCCACCCGGGCCAGCTGCTGTCCGATGCACTGGTGGACGCCGTGCCCGAACGCGAGGTGCGGCTGGTAGGGGCGGCGCACGTCCAGCGCCTCGGGGTCGCCGGCGAAGTGCGTGTCGTCCCGGTTGCCCGAGGACAGGGAGGCGAGCACCGTGGAGCCGGCCTCGATGCGGTGGCCGCCCATCTCCACGTCCTCCAAGGCGACCCGGCGCAGCCCGTACTGAACGATCGTCAGGTAGCGCAGCAGCTCCTCCACGGCGCCGTCCATGAGGGCGGGTTCGGCGCGCAGGGCCGCCAGCTGCCCGGGGTTGCCCAGCAGGCTCATGGTGCCCAGCGCGATCATGTTCGCGGTGGTCTCGTGCCCGGCGAGCAGCAGCAACGAGCCGACCCCGGCCAGCTCCTCGTCGGTGAGCGCCTCGGACTGCACCAGGCCGCTGATGATGTCGTCGGCGGGTTCGGCGCGCTTGGCGACGGCCAGTTGGTGGATGTACTGGTTCATCGCCAGGTGGGCCTGCTGGATCTCCGCGTGGCTGGCATCGAGCCGGAGCATCGTGGCGGAGTTCTCCTGGAATTCCTCCCGGTCCGCGTACGGCACCCCCAGGAGCTCACAGATCACCAGCGACGGGATGGGCAGCGCGAAGGCCTGGACGAGGTCGACAGGGCCCCCGGCAGCCGCCATCGCGTCCAGCTGCTCGGCGACGATCTGCTCCACCGCCGGAGCCAGCTTCTGCATCCGGCGCACCGTGAACTGGCCGGTGAGCAGCCGCCGGAAGCGGGTGTGCTCCTTGCCGTCCATCATGATGAACATGCCCGGCGGGGGCGGCGGCAGCGGGGCGTCGGCGGGCGTGGGGTCACCGGGGCGCACGCGCCGGCGGTTGGCGCCGAAGCGCGGGTCGGCGAGCACCGCCCGCACATCCTCGTACCGGCTGATCAGCCAGCCCTTCGCACCGTCCGGGAAGGTCACCGGCGCGATCGGGTCCTCCTCCCGCAGCGTCCGGTATCCCTCCGGCGGGCTGAAGGGGCAGGTCCGGCCCATGGGCTGGGTCCTGGTGGTGGGCTGCGTACTGGTCATCGAACGGTCCTTTCCAAGGTGGGGGTCAGGTCGGGGCCCGGGCCAACGGGGGCGTCGCAGCGGTGGGTACCGACGGAGCGCCGGTAGACGCGCCACCCCAGGAGCGCGCCGAGCGCGAAGACGAGCGGCCCGAAGACGTCGACCGTGCCGAGGGCGACGGCCTGGCCGGTCAGGAACAACGGGAGCTGGACCGACAGCGTCAGGAGGTTGCCGGTGTACATGACGAGGCTGCCCTTGGTGAAGGCCCGGCGGCGCACGGCGCAGCGGCGCCACGTGGTCCGCTCCCCCGTGACCAGCCCCACCAGCACGCCCAGCGGCGGCCAGCCGAGCACCAGCAGCACCGGCGTCACCACGGCCATCACCGAGTGCAGCACGAGGTGCGGCAGGAAGAAGTTGGTGGCGTCCCCGGTGCGCCCGGCCAACAGGCCCTGCACACACACCACCCCGAGGAAGACGAGCGCCTGCCGCACGGGTTCCCTGCGCACCAGCCGGAGCAGGAAGACCCCGGCGCCGGTGGTGAGAGCGAGCGTCAGCGCGACGCCGAGCCGGTGGGTGAGGGCGAAGGTCAGGGTGAAGCCGAAGACGGGCGTCACGTCGATCACAGTGCTGCGCAGCCGGTTCCGGACGGCGGTACGGACGGCGTCCGCACCACCGGGTGCGTGGTCTGCGGCAGGGGCCACGGGGTCTCCAGACGTCTCGGCGGACGGTGGTCGGTCCGGTGTCGTGACTCCAGAAAAGCGGGCCCCGTTGACCGGCCCCGGTCGGCAACCTGACCATTGCCTGACAGCCGGAGCCCGTGGCGCCCGTGCCGCTCCCGCCGCCGGGGAACCGGCGGACGGGCCGGCACGTTGTCGTCGCAGACTCCAATGACGCGAAATGACGCGATGGGTGCCGCCATGCTTTCCGCCTCGCCGACGAGTGGCGCGCCGCTGCCCCGAGGAAGCGGGCAGCGGCTGCTCGTCGTGGACGACGACCCGCGGATGGCCGAGCTGCTGGAGACCACGCTCGGCCTCGCCGGGTACGAGGTCGCGACCGCCGGCTGCGGCAACGAGGCCCTGCGCGCCTACGCGGAACTGCCCCCGGATCTGCTGGTGCTGGACGTCCTGCTGCCCGACCTGGACGGGTTCGCCGTCTGCCGGCGGCTGGTGGAGGGCGGGGCCCGGCTGCCGGTGCTGTTCCTGACCGCGCGGGACTCCGTCGACGACCGGGTGACGGGCTTCGCGGCGGGCGCGGACGACTACCTCACCAAGCCGTTCAGCCTGCCCGAACTCCTCGCCAGGGTCCATGCCCTGCTGCGGCGGGCCGGCCGGTCGGCGGAGCCCGGGCCCCTGTTGTGCTTCGCCGATCTGACCGTGGACGAGCGCAGCAGGCGGGTCCGGCGCGCGGACCGGCAGATCGCGCTGTCACCGACCGAGTACAAGCTGCTGCGCTACTTGCTGATCAACGCCGACCAGGTGATGTCCAAGGAACAGATCATGGACCATGTGTGGCAGCACCACTTCGGCGACGGCGTCGTCGAGAAGCTGGTCTCCCGGCTCCGGGCGAAGGTGGACGCCCATGGGCCCGCCCTGATCCACACGATGCGCGGCTTCGGCTACAGCCTGCGGCTGCCCGAAGGCGGGTGAGATGGCCGGGGCCTGGCGCGGCTCCCTGCGGGCACGGCTGATGGTGGGCGTCGTGCTGCTGGCGGCCGTGGGCATGGTGGCCGTCAACGCGGTGTCGCTGGCCGCGCTGCGGCTCAACCTCGTCGATGCCGCCGACACCAACCTCACCAAGACCCGGGAGTCCGTGCAGCACCGGGTGCACATCCGGCACGCCCCGGTCGACGCGGGCAACCTCAACTCCCTGATACCCGACGGCCTCTACGTCGCGCTGGTCGACGACCGGGGCCGGGTGGTCGCCCAGACCCCGGCCCGGGACGTCGACGGCCGGGCCCGCGCCCGTCCCGACCTGCCCGACCCGCTGCCCGACGACTTCGCCACGCAGATCGTCACCCTCTCCGCCCGGGGCGGGCCCGTCCCCCGCTACCGCACGCTGAGCTTCCCCCTCGGCTACACCTCCACCGTCCGGCGCACCCCGGACGCGGCGCCCGAGCGGTTCAGCCGGGTGGTGGTCGCCAAGAGCCTCCAGCCGGCCGAGGACGTCGTCTACTGGCTCATCGGCGCCGACGCGGCCGCCACACTCGCGGTGCTCGGCGGCATCGTGCTGCTCAGCCGCGGCGTGCTGGGCGTGGGCCTGCGGCCGCTGCGGGACATGGCCACCACCGCGACCGCGATCGCCGAAGGCGACATCGACCAGCGCATCGAGGTCGCCCGCCGGCACTCCGAAGTGGGCGAGGTCGGCACCGCCCTCAACCGGGCCTTCGACGAACGGCAGCGCTCCGAGGAGCAGCTCCGGCAGTTCGTGGCCAACGCCTCCCATGAGCTGCGCACTCCCCTGACCACCATCCGGGGCTGGGCCCAGCTCCAGCTGCACGGCCTGGCCCAGGACCCCGCCCTCATCGAACGCGCGATGCTGCGCATCGAGGGCGAGGCGGCCCGGATGCACACCATGGTCGAGGAGCTGCTGCTGCTCGCCCGCCTCGACCAGGGCCGCCCGATCGTGCGCGCCCCGGTGCACCTCGCCACGCTCGCCGACGACGCCGTCACCGACGCCCGCCTCGTCGCCCCCGACCGCCCCCTCACCGTCGAGGTGCCGGACGGGGTGTTCGCCTGCGGCGACGAGGACCGGCTGCGCCAGGTGCTGCAGAACCTCCTGGGCAACGCACTGCGCCACACCCCGCCGGACACCCCGGTCGCGGTGACGGCCCGCATGCTGCCCGCCGGCACGGTGGAGCTGACGGTCACCGACCAGGGCCCCGGCATGCCCCCCGAGACCGCCGAGCGGATCTTCGAGCGCTTCTACCGCGGCGACGAGTCCCGCAACCCCACCAGCGGCGGCACCGGCCTCGGCCTGAGCATCGTCAAGTCCATCACCGAGGCCCACGGCGGCACCACAACCGTCCACACCACCCCCGGCAAGGGCAGCGCCTTCACCGTCACACTGCCTGCCGCCCGCTGAACACCGTTCCGAGCGGGCTGTGTTGGGGCGTACGGGGCGGGGGGCCTATACGGATCGGGTGCCTGCCCCGCCATCGGACGGGCGCGCTGCCGCATCCGGGGCGCTCTCCGTTCGGAAACCGCTATCCCCAAGATCACCACAAGGACCGAGGCCCACCGGCCGGACTTCACCACCACCTGCCCCGGCCCCGCCTCCTGGCCCTCACCAACCTCCCCCAACTCCCATCAACCGCGTCCGGTGAACTTCTGCCCCACCCCGAGCTGGCGCAGATCAGCGAGGACTTCGGGGTCCTGGGCGTCGAGCCAGTCACACAGCTGCCGGAAGGAGACCAGCCGGACATCCTTGTGCTTGTCGTCGGCGATGTGCTTGATCGCCTCCTCGACGGCGTCCATGTAGATGCCGCCGTTCCACTGCTCGAAGTGGTTGCCGACGAAGAACGGCGCCCGGTTGGTCTCATAAGCCCGCCGGAAACCGGAGATATAAGCCTCGGTGGCCTGCTTGCGCCAGCCCGGATAGTTGGCCGGCGGCGCCTTCGTGGAGGCCTGCGACTGGTTGGCCATGATGTTGTAGTCCATCGACAACACCTCGAAGGAATGCCCCGGAAACGGCATCTGCTGGAGCGGGAAGTTCCACACCCCCTGCTTCTTGTCGGGCCAGACCTGCAACCCACCCGACGAACTGGCGTCATAACGCCACCCCCGCTTCCGCGCCGTCGGCAGCAGATTGTCCTGCCCCAACAGACACGGCGTACGCGCCCCCACCAGCTCCTTCTCATAGTCGAACGGCAGCGCCTCGATATCGCTGAACCCGGTGTTCGTCCGCCACTTGGTGACGAAGTCCATGGCCTGGGATATCTCCGAGTCCCACTGCGCCGGCGTCCAGTGCGCCACCGACCCCCGCCCGGTACCGCAGAAATGCCCGTTGAAGTGCGTACCTATCTCGTGCCCCTCCAGCCACGCCGCACGCAGGTTCTTGAGCGTCACCCTGATGTGGTCATCACTCAGGTACGGGATGTCGGAGGCACCAACCGGATTGTTCGGCGGACGGTACAGCCGCTTCTTCGACTCCGGCAGCAGATACAGCCCCGACAGAAAGAACGTCATCGACGCGTTGTGGTCTTGGGCCAGCTTGCGGAACCGCGGAAACAACCCGTTGCCGACCTCACCCGCCCCGTCCCACGAGAACACCACGAACTGCGGCGGCTTCTGCCCCCGCGCCAGCCGCTCGGGCTTGCCAGGCTGCTTCGGCTGCTTCCCCGTATACGCCGTCGACCCGTCCCCGATGGGCTTGCTCTTCCTCGTCTGCCCGGCCCCGGTCCCGACCTTGTCGGAGCCCGACGACCCGAGGCCCGAACACCCGGCAACGGAGAGCGCGGCCGCCGCTCCTACCCCGAGTCCAAATATGCCCCGGCGGCTGAATTCACGCATAACGATCCTGATCGCATTCGCTCGAAGTTCCTGGTACGCGAGACGCCCGAAAAAGGAAAAGACCCACCGGCCCCACCCACACACAACGCCCTTGCTCACCCACGACCCTCGCGGAGATCGCTAGCGCACCGGTAACGCCTCACTAACAGCACTCACAGCGCCGCCCCTTGGCTAAGACCGCGGCAAACAGCCGAAGCAAGAACCGGTGGCCCTCTTCACGTCTGCCGCAGCCACAAGCCGAGCTCGACATAGTCGTCATCCGTCAGCCCGCGGCGGGCATCAACTCGATGAAGCAGGGCACGTCCCGGGTGATGCGCGGCGACCCACGCCCGGTCGGTCTCAGTAACCTCGTCATCAACCCAGACGAACGACCGCCCCGCCGCCCACTCAACAAGAGCACGGGTCTTCCAGTGCAGTCCGTCGCGTTCGTCCTGCACATCGACCTCGCCCGGCTCCGGCCAGACCACCACCGCCAGCCGCGGAAGACCGATCAGCGGAGCGATGCACTCGTTCGCGTCATCCATCCACGTAGTGGCCCAGACCACCTCACACGGAAGCGCAGCCAGCCTGGAGCCGTGCCCAGGATTAACCCTGCCCAACAGCGGATTGGCCTCAGCTGCACGACCGACCGCATAGGTCGGGCACCCCTCCGCCCCCGCCCCGAACGGAATAAGCGGCCCGTCAACATCAAGAAACAACAGCGGAAGCCGCACAGAGCCAGTCACAGCAGCAAGATTAACGACGACCACTCACAGAAAATCCGCTCCCCTACCGGCAATTGCTGGTGTCAGCGCCGGAAGAGTCCAGGATGCGGGCACTCCTCCAACGACTGGCCGGGATCATCAGCCCACCTCCACCAGACGTGCCCCTGCTCGCACCGCCACAGGCCACGGCAGGCCCGCTCGCCGCCACCCTCACGCCGACTGAGCACCAACCCACCCGACTTCAACGGACGGCCGCAGCCGGGACACGCCGGCGACAGGACAGACGACGTAGCGCGCACCCAGTGGTTGCGGTGAACCTGCTCCCTCCGCAACCCGTAGAGCACGAGCACCCGTTGCCCCCTTGAGGCGCACGCCTCACTGAGGGGCGGTTCCAGATCAACCCGCTCAAGACGGTGCGTCACACCATCACGACAGACCAACTCAAACGCCTGCTGGTCCAGCCAAACGCCTGCCCGATGATGCCCGAAGACGCGAACACCACCATCCGGCGTCGCGCCCTCCACACCTTTGATCAAAAACTGAAACGGCCCCTGGCTGCGAACGACCGCCTCACCGTGTGAGTCAACCCCCATCCCGGCACCGTACCCGCCCGCCACACGCCCGGGACCGAAAGTGACCGAAGGCAAGCGGAGCACCTACGACGACGCGGCCCCCTGCCCACCCCCGCCGACGCCATCCCCCCCCACAGACGCCAGAAGCCCCAGGCCACCACCGGCCCAGGGCTTCGTCGCTCTTCGAACTCAGAGCCCCCTGTCGGATTCGAACCGACGACCTTCGCTTTACAAGTTCGATCTCCCCACGGCTTGGTCGAGGCTCGCCTCGTGAACCGGCGCCATACGTGGCTGCTGTGCGCCGCCGCCGTCCGGGGGCGTTGATGTCAACGTTGGATGTCAGCGGGACAGCTCGGGCATCGGGCAGGCCCCCAACGGCTCCTTCGGCCGGTCGACCCAGCGCCACCAGACATGCCGACCGGTACACCTCCATAGCGCCCGGCAGGTCCGCCGACCATCGTCCTCCCGCTGGACGAGGACGAAGCCGCCGAACTTCATGGACTATCTGCACTCGGGAGAGGCTGGGGCGTCGTCGGTCATGCGGCGCACCCTAACGGAGCGACCGCTTCTTCCCGAAGCAACTTGTCCGGTCGCTCTGCCGTGGGCTGGTGCAGGTCTCACCTGAGCTCATGGTCCGCCGACGTCCGCGCTTGTCCGCCGCTGTTCGTGGGCGTTGTCATGCAGTTGGACACGCACGGACTCACTTGCCACCTAGCTCACCGACGCCTCTCCAACGAGCACCCTACGTCCGCCCCACTCAGGTAGCGTCGTGGGCTCGAACTGGTTCTTGAGCAGGCGTGTTGGTGCCTGGTGAGTCGCTTTGGGGGACGGCGTGGATGCTGCTTGGGCTGCAGTGGTAGCGGGTCTGGTCGGCACCATGATCGGCGGAGCCGCGACCTACTTTGGGCCCATGCAAGCTCAGAAGCGGGCGCTAGAAGCGAGTGCTGCTGCGAGAGCGGCAGATCGTCGAGACGACGCGGTCCGCTGTGTTGCCGAGGTCCGCAGCGAAGCGCAGGCATGGCTCATGTATTTGATGCAAGTGCTAGTGGACGTCGGACAAGATCGGGCCCGAGAACCCTCTACGTGGGACGGCCTTTGACCCCAATCGATGATCGAACGAGCTGACCAGCCGTGACCTGAGCTTGGGAATCACGGGCGGTTCGCGCCACTTAGGCACTGGCCTGCATGAACGGGCCTCGCGGGGCTTAGTCTGGCTGGGCCGCTTTACCATGATTCACCGTAGTTTCCCACTCGATCTGGTGCGCTTGTGGTGCGGAGACCACCTCAACAGGTTCTGTCAGCTGTCGTATTGATCCACTAGGGCGCGCAGCGCGCCTAAGACTTGCTTCCGCTGGGAAGGAGTGAGGCTACGCAGGGTCGCATCTATCCAAGCGACATGAACCTTCAGCTTGGCAGCGGCCCGCTTCTGAAAGGGGCGTGCCGCTGCGATCACCTCGCTTTGAGCCCTACGCACCAGATGCGTCAGTCCTGCAGCTGTGTAGTCCATGATGTCGGGATTTGGCGGCTCGTCCCAGAGCCTGGAGGGGTCGTAGTGCCGACGCTCCAGGCTCTTCTTCCATTGCTCTGGGGTCCGGTCTCTCTTGCTTGCGTTACAGGCGCGGCAGGCAGGTACAAGGTTCGAGATATCGTCAGCGCCTCCCTGTTCAAGAGGTACAACGTGATCGACTACCTCGGCGCGAACTCCCATGCTTCCGCAGTAGGTGCACCAACCGCCTGCAGAAGTCAGGACGGCTTTGCGGATCCAAGAGGGGAGGGGACCGCGTGGTGTTGGAAGGCGTAGCAGCACTCAGCCAGGGTGACGGAGTGCAGGTCGTCCGCACATGAGTTTTCCCAAGGGTGTCGCAGGTGTCTCTTCCGCGTGGTACGAGACGACGAGGTAACCCCTCACTAACGGCCGATGGGAATTTCGTAGACGATCTCACACAGAGAGGCGGGGACGACGATGTCTGCCGTCTCGACGGGCCGACCCTGGCTGCTGTAGTACGTCCGCCGGATGTGCGTCACCAGCGCGGCCTTCTGGATGCCGAGGAGCGATACCTCCTCGGCATTCGCTTGCCGCGGCTCCGGCTGCTCCACAGCGTGGCTGACCGTGATGCCGATCTCGGCCATGCGGTTCACCACGCCCACCCCGGCGTGCGGCCCACCCTCCGGGAGGACGACGACGGTGCCGGCGGTGAGGTCGTAAGGCTCCCAGCTCGTCGACAGCTGCACCGGCTTGCCGTCGGCGAGGAATTCGTACACGGTGCGGACGCACAGGTCGCCCTCGCCGATACCGAGGCGTGCCGCGATCTCAGCCGGCGCCGGGACCTTCGCCTCGGTCCGGCTTTCCCAGTCCCCCAGCTTGCCCACGGCCTTCATGTCCGCGCGGAACGGGGAGCCGTCTGGCTGCTCGCGCGCCGAGGAGCGGACCATGCGTACGCGCTGACGAGGGGCGGCAACGTACGTGCCGGATCCGGCACGACCTTCCAGCGCTCCCTGAGAGATCAGTAGCTCTTGGGCGCGACGAACCACGTTCTCGCCGACGCCGCACTCCTGGGCGATCTGGGCGCGTGACGGGAGCCGGTCTCCCGGCGTCCACTCATGCTCCGCGATCCGTCGCCGGAGCTCGTCAGCGATGCGGAGATACGGCGGCTGCTCAGGCATATGGAAAATCTAGTCCACTAGCTCTAATCTAGTTAACTAGCTTCACTGCAAGTGATCGCCCATGACGGAGGCTGCCCTGTGCCTGCTTCGGAATTGCGAGCCGAAGACATCGCAGCCCGGTTGTCCGCCGTCGGCCTCACCCCACGCGTGGAGCAGCACGCCCAAGTCACATCGATCGAAGCGGAGGTACCGGAATCGCTCTCCGCCGAGTCGTGGCGGGAGGTCTTGGAAGCAGTGGCGCAGGCCGACCGATTCGGGCTCCTCGCCAACAGCTTGAACGGCCGCACCTTATGGGCCGCCGTACACACAGCGGCCCCCGCGACGGGCGATGTCCGGGGGCCTGGCTATCAGCGATAGGAGCTGATCAGCATGTTCAACCGTATCCGCCAGACCGTCGGGCACACCGATGAGCGGTGCGTTCCGATGAGTCGACACCACCGGTTCTCAGTACCTATCGGACCGGCTGACACACCTCGCGATCGCGTTGCGCGCCACCGGTTCACGCTGGCGGAGGCGCTCTGATGCCTCCCCAGCAGTTCCGCGCGCCCCACACGAAGGTCGTTCCCTACAAGTCGAGTTCCTGCCTGATCGGTAGACACTGCGAGTGCGCGCACTCCTCTCCCGCTACCGCACCGATCGGCGTCCCCGTGGTCTACGAGGCGTGCAGTTGCTCCTGCCACACGGTGGCCGACTGCGGCAACCCAATGGACGGTCCCCGGTGAGGGGCTGGGCACCGGGCACTGCATCGGCCGCCTCCGTCGAGATCACCTCTGCCACTGTGCAGCGCGGCGACGTCATCCAGATCGGCGGCCACCCGCGTCGTGTAACCGACCTGCTCCAGCTTCCCGGCGGAGCGAAGCGTCTGTGTTTCGACTCGGGCGAACTTCTGACCATGCACTCCCGGTCTCGGCTCGTAGCCGTACGCACGCTGAGAGGTGGTGATGCAGTCCGTGCCTTCTCGCCGTCACGTCATCGCCGATGACATTCGGAACACGATCTCGACCGGTCGGATCAAGGCTGGCGAACGCCTCCCTTCTGAGGCACAGCTCGCCGCCCGTTACGCGGTCAGCACGGCGACGCTGCGGAGTGCCCTCTCGGTCCTCCAGGGCGAAGGGCTCGTCGAGAAGATTCACGGCAAGGGCAACTTCGTCCGCTACCCCCTCCGCAGAATCACGTACATCGGTGGAGCTTGCACACCCCGGACGGAGCCCTCCTTCGGTTCGGCATTACGCGTCAGCGTGCGTACCACCAACCTCCGGGCGGACAGTCAACTGGCCGGCCTGCTGGGGGTGTCGTCACGTAGCCCACTCACCGAATTTTTCTGCCTCAGCCACGAGGGGAAGTCCCCGCACAGCCTGGCTCGCATCTATGTCCCTCGCGACCTGTCGCCGACCGGCATCCCCGCCGAATCGCACTGCTGCAAGAGCGTTGAGGCAAAGCTGGCAGAACTCCGCCCGCCACTGGCCGAGGTCCGGGAACGAGTCTGCGCCCGTCCCCCGACGCAAGAGGAAGCGGCGACCCTTCGCATCAGCCCGGCCCTGGCAGTGCTCGCGATCACACGAGTGGCAGCCGACGTCACGGGACGCGTGGTCGAGGCGGCACTCCTGGTGCTTCCCGGCGACCGCGCCGACGCATTCTTCACCACCCACCACATCACCAACGAGAGGACTAGCGGAAGATGACGACCCACAACGAGCTGCGGCTCCTCCCGTGGACAGGACCGGAGGGCAAGCCCTGCTATCTGAGCACCGAGGGCAGCGGCGGCTACCTGTCCCGATTGGCTGACAGCACCGAAGCTTCGCAACTGGACGTGGCAGGCGAACTCCTGGAGCACGCGCTCGAAGTACTCGGCGACGGGGAGACGGATTCGAACGAGCTGCGGCTCCTGGGGATGGACATGGCTGAGTCCCTGAGTGAGGTGCGCCGTGTAGCGATCAGCCGCGGTCACCGCCTGCCGCTGACGGATCCTCCCGCTTGCGAAGGAGCCGACGAGGGCCCGCAGCTGCCGGCGGCGGCCTTTGGCTAGCAGCCAACACGTCGAATGGCAGGGGAGTCCCAGAGGCAAACTGGAGCTCCCCTGCCATTCGATCGAGCAGTCGAAACCGGTGAACGGCGATCCCTAGTTGCGACTACCGGCAGGGCGGTCGCTGGGGGCTGCTGGCATGGTCAGCCGGACGCTAGAGGGGACGGCGGAAGTTACCGGTTCCTGCGGTTGCGGTACTTCGCTGCTGTACCGCAAGTGGCGGCGACCAGTCCCGCAAGGGGCACCGCAATGCCATAGGCGTTTGCCACCTGAGCCGCTGGAGCCCACACGATCACCAAGATCATAATTACGGTAATCGTCCATGGCCGTACATCAACGTTTGACAGCCCCCCAGGGCCATTGGGCACACTCGACATCGAGCCTCCTAAAGGCTTCATGGCCCGCCAGCCTCCGCCTCGACAGTGTCGGCATGGCGGGCCTTCGTCTGTTCAGGCAATGGTGCCCTGCCGCCACGACCTCCAGGGCGACATCAGGAAGATCCAAGAGCACCCGAAACCCCGTCTGACCTGCACATTCCCCTTGTTGGCGCACTGGGAAAGCGTTATGGTTACCCCGCTGCAACCGGCATCTTTGAAGGTCACCCGCACGCGCTTCTCCGCCCCGAACAACGCCCATGAGTTCTGTGGTGCACCACCGGAAGGTTCGGCAAGCCACGTAATGCGCAATAAGGAATGGCTCGATCTTTTCGCCCGCCTATGCCGGACAGTGAGCGGAGCGCCCACGACGGGCTGAGCCACATCGCGGCAGCAGAGAGCTCCCCCTCAGCCACGTATCAGCGTCCGGTCCGCTCACACTCCCGCACCCGTGACGGTGGCGGTACGGCGGCCCGCCCATGCCGGCCTGCCTGCCCGGAGCGCTCGGTCCCACTGCCCCCACTCCTCCCGTAGCCAGCTTTTGTCGACGGAACCAAGACCTATGGCACGGTCGGCAGCGCGCCCGTCACGTAAACCGCTCACCGCTTCCGCCCCCACCACCAACTACCTCGCACCTTCTCGCCGGCCTCGGGGCTCCCACCTGGACCTGCCCTTGGGCTACGGGTGCTGCGTGCCTGCTCTGCTCGTCCTGGTGGTGGGGCCTGCGTCCGGTCTCGTGCAAGGAGTTGGTGGTGGTGTGGGCCGGTGAGGTGTCTGCTCGGTCTGGTGCTGCTTTTGGGCGGGACAAAGCGTCTAGCGGATCACCCCGTGGCAACTGTGGTGGCGCGGGGCCGGGGGCGGGGCGGAGCGGGCCGAAGGCAGGAGCGTCGCCCCAGTCCCCGAGCCCGCGCCGGCCCGCGTGGCGGGCCGGCGGGGTGTGATTCGTAGCGGCGGCTGGCAAAGCCGTTGGCCTGCGCGCCGGAGACCGAAGGCAAGAGCACCCACAAGGGCAGAGCCGCAAGCCGCAAGCCCTCCCGCGGGGGCTGGAGCCGCGAGTCGCTGACCAACGAGGTACACGGTGGCTGCTGGCCCGATCGGCATTCCACGGGCTCTACTGGCTGATGCCGCGCGACCGGCTCCCGGAGACCTGGCAAGGGAACGGCACCCCCGCGAGAGCTCCCGGAGTGCTTCCCCCTCCCCCACCCCCCTCTTCCCCGGCCGAAGGGCGGGGCTTGATGAAGTAGGGAAAGTTCTATCGCACCGGGGTCAGCCGCTTGCCGTCATGGCTTCGCACGTGAGGGCCCGCCTCGTCCAAGGCGTCCAGGAACCGGACCGCGTAGACCTCGGACATGGACTCCGCCACCTCCTCGGGTGTGAGCCAGGTGACCGCCGTCGACTCGTTGGACGTCCGCTCCTCGCCGCCTACCTGCTTGCAGCGGAAGACCAGGGCCACGATGCCTCGTGTCGTGTTCTTGTAGACCCCGGTGAGCTCATCCACCTCGACGTGGATGCCCGTCTCTTCCCAGACCTCGCGCCGTACGCCGGCCTCCGGGGACTC
This sequence comes from Streptomyces sp. NPDC001219, assembly GCF_053597915.1. Classification (NCBI taxonomy): domain Bacteria; kingdom Bacillati; phylum Actinomycetota; class Actinomycetes; order Kitasatosporales; family Streptomycetaceae; genus Streptomyces; species Streptomyces sp. NPDC001219. Next base: position 29,589 of record NZ_JBSFJF010000063.1, read on the forward strand.
GTCGAGTTCGAGCACCCCGCCCGGGAGTTCCCAAGCGCCGTTGTCGGCCCGCCGGATCGTTAGAAGCTTGCCGTCCTCGCGGACCACCACTCCGGCCACGGACACGGAATGCAGTGGCGTTGACTGGGCTTCCGAGGCGCTGTTACTCATGTACAGGAGCATAGGAGGATGGGAAGAACTATGGGAACCGCGGTAGGAGGGGGCAAGGCCGTACCTCGTTACGTGCAGATCGCCGACGACATCGTGCAGCAGATCAGGGCTGGGGTCCTTAAGCCTGGCGAGATGGTGCCGAGTGAATCGGAGCTGGTCGAACGCTATGGCGTTGCGGGCGGCACGATCCGTAAGGCGATGGTGGAGGTCCGTGCGAGCGGCCTGGTGGAGACCCGCCACGGCAAGGGCTCGATCGTGAAGGACCGGCCGCCGGTACGGCACCGCTCCTCCGACCGCTTCCGACGCTCGCACCGGCAGGGCGGCAAGGCTGCGTATCTGGCGGAGTCCGCACAGTCGGGCGCCACGGCCAAGGTCAGCGTTCTGTACATCGGCCCCATGGAGGTTCCGGAGGACGTGGCCGGTCGACTCGGAGTCGAGCCCGGTACGCAGGTCCTTGCCCGTCGGCGGCTGTACTTCCGTAACGGCACTCCGGTCGAGACGGCCAGTTCGTACCTGCCGTGGGACGTCGTGAAGGACATCCCCGAGCTCTTCGCCGAGAACCCCGGCGGTGGCGGCATCTACGCCCGACTCGAAGACCACGGGCATGAGTTCGCCGAATTCGTCGAGACCTTGCAGGCCCGGCCGGCTACCAAGGCCGAAGCGTCCGAGCTGGCGCTCAGCCCCGGGGCCCCCGTCGTGCATCTCGTCCGTGAGGCGCTGACGACACAGGGCCGCGTGGTGGAGGTCTGCGACACCCTCATGGCCGCTGACCAGTTCGTTTTCAGCTACCGCATCCCCGCTACGGACTGACGCCCGCTCAACTCTCATCAGCCCGCCCCGACTTCTTCGTCGAGGCGGGTTGACTCATGTACAGGAGTCAGGCACTCTTCTTCATGTCACTCATGTACATGAGTGACGGAGTTAAGCATCTATAGAGGAGTGATCCGTAGTGCGTCAGATCCCCGTCGACACCTCCGCCGCGACCGTGATGGTCGCGAAGCAGCCGCAGATCAAGGTCAAGGACCGCCGTACCGGTGAGGTCGCCCTCGACGTCGAGACCGGGGCGAAGCTGATGACCGTGGACGTGATGTTCGCCGCCAACGACGCGGTGGAGATCCTGTCCGTCACCGTCCCTGAGAGTGGGGTCTCCGGTGAGCTGGGCATGGGCACTCCGGTGGCGCTGACCAGCCTGATCGCCCGGCCGTGGGAGAACGAGTTCAACGGGCAGAAGCGGCACGGCATCGCCTTCCGCGCCGTGGCGGTCACCTCGCTCGCCGCCGGTGGCTCGCAGGCTGAGGCGGCCTGATCATGGCCCGCCTCTCGGTCGTACTGCTGCTGGTCGTCGCCACCGCTCTCGTGCTGCGGTGGCGGCGTCCCGCCTGGTACTGGATGACCTTCGGGGTCGCCCTCGCCGCGCTGCGGGTCTTAGTCCGGTACGCCTCGGTCATGGACGCCTGTGGCCTGACGGTCCCGCCGCCGCGCTGGCGGCTCGCGCTCGCCCGCATGACCGATCGCCCGGCTCCTGAGTCGCGTGCCCCGCGCATCCTCCGTCTCCGGCCGACCCGTACCGGGCTCGTCCTGCGGCTCAAGCTCCGGCCCGGCCAAGACGTTTTCGACGTCTCCGCCGCCACCGACCGGCTGCGGCACTCCTTCGGGATGTACGGCGTCACCGCCCGGGAGATCCGCTCCGGGGTCGTCGAACTGCGGATGACGGGCTACGACGTGCTCAAGCGCGTGCAGATGCCCGCCAAGATCGACCGCGCTCCGATGCGCGTACCCGTCGCACTGCGCGAGGACGGATCGGTCCACTACCGCGACTACCGGACCGTCCCGCACGGACTCACCCTCGGCGCCACCGAGTCGGGCAAGTCCGTCTACCAGCGCAACCTGGTGGCCGGTCTCGCCACTCAGGACGTCGCGCTCATCGGTATCGACTGCAAGCAGGGCGTGGAGCTGTACCCGCTGGCCCGCCGCTTCTCCGCCCTCGCCGACAACCAGGACACTGCTCTCGATCTGCTCGAAGCTCTGGTCTCGCACATGGAGTCCGTCTACCAACTCGTCCGCGAGGAACAGCGCATCAGCGTGAACGTCCCGGACGCGGAGATCGCTGCCGACATCTGGGATCTGGCTGAGGACCTGCGTCCCACGCCCGTCGTGGTCCTGGTGGATGAAGTCTCCGAACTCGCGCTCTTCGCCTCCAAGGAGGAGGAGAGGCGCCGGGACCGGATCATCACCGCGCTCGTCCGTCTGGCCCAGCTCGGCCGTGCCGCCGGCATCTACCTGGAGATCTGCGGCCAGCGCTTCGGCTCCGAACTCGGCAAGGGCATCACCATGCTCCGGGCCCAGCTCACCGGTCGTACCGCGCATCGCGTAAACGATGAGGCAAGCGCCAACATGGCGTTCGGCGACATCTGCCCGGACGCCGTAATGGCCGCCATCCAGATACCTGCCGACGCCCCCGGCACCGCGGTCGCCGGTGACTCGACCGGTGGCTGGTCGCGCATCCGGGCCCCGCACACCTCGCTTCGCGCAGCGGTCAACCTCTGCAACAAGTACGCCGACCGCACGCCGGACCTGCCCGCGCTCGCGCCCTTCCGGCCTGCCACCGCCTCGTCGCACTCCGACGCCGTGGTGCTCAACAAGGCATCCACCACGACTGCCTGACCTCCCGCTCCAAGGTCGGCGCCACCTCGATGCGCCACGTCCCTACCCCCTCCATGCCAGATTCCGGAAGGAGAACCGTCATGGGACGCATTCGCCCGGACGCCGTCCTCGTACAAGCCGTCATCGCCGGGGCGCTCTCCTTCGCCCACCTTCACGACCTGGCCGCCGCTGCCGGACAGGACGGCTGGAAGGCATGGGCCTACCCGATCAGCGTCGACCTGCTGCTGGTCGCGGCATGGCGGCGACTCCGCAACGACGGCCCGTCCCGGCTCGCCTGGAGCTGGTTCGTGATCGCCCTGGTGGCCTCGCTCGGCGCCAACGTCGCGACCGCAGGGTTCCTCGACCTCCGGCACCCGCCCGCCTGGCTCCGCTTCGGCATCGCCGGATGGCCCGCACTCGCCTTCCTCGGCGGGACCCTGCTGGCCCATACGCAGAGTGCGGCCGAAGCCGCCGATCCCGGCCCGTCGACCGACGTGACTCCGGTATCCGCTCCGGCCCTGCCAGCTGAACCTCCAGCCGAACCACCCGAGTTGAACGCCACCGACTTGCCCGCGGCTGAACCACCTGCCGAACCGCCCCGGCCCGCCCCCGCACCTGGGCCCGTCCCGGCGGCGCTCGTCGCCCACGCCCGCAAGGTCGCCGACGAACACCGCGCCCGGACCGGGGACCGGATCGACACCGACACCCTGCGGGCTCGCCTCGGCGTCCCGCCCCAGCTCGCCGACTCCATCGCCGCCCAACTCACCTGATCAGCAAGGAGAACCGCCATGCCTGCCCGCGCCCACTTCCACTCCGTCATGCGGATCGGCCCCGTTCAGATCGGCACCTACCGCGACCGCCACGGCCGCACCAAGCACGCCGCTGTCTGCACCGCCGACCGCTGCGGCTGGTCCGCCGACTTCTCCAGCCGCTCTGCCGCCCAGCTCGCCGCCCGCACCCACCGCTGCACCGTCCGCTGAACGACTCAGGAGACCCCATGGACGTCCCGCTCTGGCTCGCGCTGATCGCCGTCGGCTACCTCGGCATCAAGCTCATCCGCCCGCCCTGGTGGCTCGTGGCCGTGTTCCTCCTCGGCGGCTACCTCCTCGCCGACAGCTTCCTGGCCTCTGCCATCAACACGGCCGTCAAGTAACGCCCGCAGAAGGGAGATCCACCATGTTCCGTCCCAAGGTCCCGACCAACCCGACGCCGACCGGGCTCGTCATCCAGCCCTCCGTCGATCCGATCGCCACCGTGCGGCACACCCCGACGCCGGCCCCGGTCGCTCAGTCCTCGACCCGCCCCGCGGTTCAGCTCACGCCCGGCACCACGCTCGCCCTCGTCGGCGGCGGCGCGGCCATGGTCCTGGTCGTCGGCGCCGTCCTGGTCTCGATGCTCCTGGCGGTCGCCATCAGCGGGGTCTCCATCGCCGTCTGCGCGGTCGTCCTCCGCTCGCTGCTCGCCTCCGGGCGCACGCACCGCTGACCGGCCCCCGGGCGGCCTCAACCGCCAAGTCTCCGCCGCCCGGGAGCCGTGCTCCTGCCCGAACCACAGATCCGGAAGGAACCCCCATCATGACCGACCACACCCACGTACGTGGGAGGTCGCCCGTGCCTGACACGCTCCTCGACCCGACCACCCTCGGCGACCTGCTGAGGGTGGCCTCGGCCCCCGACTACGACCGCTGGGCCGACCAGATCCACCGCACCGGCGGCTGCTCCGACCCCATCCACCTCACCGGCTGGGCCCTCACCAAGGACCGCACCTCGGGCGAGACCCTGCACCACTACTCGACCGCCACCGAACCCGGCGGACGACTCCGCCTCGCCTGCGGCAACCGCCGCGCCTCCCGCTGCCCCGCCTGCGCCTGGACCTACGCCGGGGACACCTACCACCTCATCCGCGCCGGCCTGGCCGGAGACGACCGCCGCGACATCCCCGCCGCCGTCCGAGACCACCCCCGCGTCTTCACCACCCTCACCGCACCCTCCTTCGGCCCCGTGCACAACCGGCCCGACCGAGGCGTCTGCCGTTGCGGCACACAGCACCACACGGACGATCCGACGCTCGGCACCGCCCTGGACCCCGAGACGTACGACTACGCAGCCGCCGTCCTGTTCAACAACCGCGCGGGCGACCTCTGGCAACGCTTCACCATCCGACTCCGCCGCGAACTGGCCGCCCGCGCCGGCCTCACTCAACGCGACCTCAAGGAAGCGGCCCGCCTCTCCTACGGCAAGGTCGCCGAGTTCCAGAAGCGCGGCGCCCTTCACTTCCATGCCGTGATCCGCATCGACGGACCGGACGGGCCCGGAACACCGCCGCCGTCCTGGGCAAGCGTCGACCTACTGACCAACTCGATCCGCGCTGCCGCCGCGCACTCCTACACCTCGGTCACAGCCCCGGCTGCCGGGGACCAGCCCGCTCGGACCTTCCGCTGGGGCACGCAACTGGACGTACGGCCGGTCAAGGCGTTCGGCGACGGCTCCGACATCACCGAACAGGCCGTGGCCTCCTACGTGGCGAAGTACGCGACCAAGGCCGCCGAGACCACCGGCAGCCTCGACCGGCGCATCGGCGAACTCACCGAACTGGACCGCCACCAGGTCCCCGAACACACCCGCCGCCTGATCACCGCGTGCAAAACGCTGGACCCGCTCTACCCGGACCGCCGCCTCTGGGCCTGGGCCCACATGCTCGGCTTCCGCGGCCACTTCTCCTCTAAGTCCCGCCGCTACTCGACCACCCTCGGCGAGCTGCGCGCGGCCCGCGCCGACTTCCGCGCCGCCCAGGAACACGAAGCCCTCGGCCTCGAACGCCCGGAGCCGGACACCGTCCTCGTCCTGACCGACTGGCAGTACGCCGGCCACGGCCACACCCCCGGCGAGTCCGCCCTGGCCGCCACCATCGCCCGCAACATCCAGACCAACCGCGAAACCGCACGCCAAGCACGCGCCGAGCTCGAAGCCGAAGGAGACGACTGGACATGACCACCGCCACCGGCCAGCTGCTGACCGTGCCCGAGGTCATGGCGCAGCTCAAGTTCGGCCGTTCCAAGGTCTACGACCTGATCCGCTCCAAGCGCCTCGTCTCCATCACCGAGGGCCGCGCGCGCCGCATCCCCGAGAACGCACTCCAGGACTACATCCGCGACCGGATCGAGGAGGCCGCCTGATGTCACAGCAGCGCAAGCGCAACCCCAACGGCGCGGGCACCATCACCAAGCGCAAAGACGGCCGCTACCAGGCAGCCGTCTACGTCCTCCAGCCCGACGGCACCCGCGCCCGCAAGTTCGCCTACGGCAAGACCTGGGCAGAGTGCGACGCCAAGCGCCGCGAACTCCTCGCCAAGGTCGACAGCGGCGTCCCCGTGCCCACCCGCTCGGCCAAGCTCGCCGAGTGGCTGCCGTACTGGCTGGACAACGTGATCAAGCCCAACCGGAAGCGCAGCACATACAGCAAGTACGCGATGCACGTACGGCTCTACCTCGTGCCTCTGCTCGGCACGAAGCGGCTGGAGACCCTCGGGCCGCGGCACGTCCGAGTGTTCCTCGCCGACGTGGCCCGCAAGTCCTCCCCCGCAACGGCCAAGGAAGCTCACCGCGTGCTCCGTACAGCCCTGACAGCAGCCACCCGGGAGGAGTTGGTCACGCGCAACGTCGCTTCGCTCGTAGAGGCCCCCAAGGTCGTCAGCCGCGAGACGACGCCCTGGACACTGGACGAGACCTTGGCGTTCCTCGAAGAGGCCCGCCGCGATCCGCTCTACGCGGCCTTCGTCCTGGCCATCGCCATGGGTCTCCGTCGCGGTGAGGTTCTCGGGCTGCGCTGGTCGGACGTGGACCTCGACGGCCGGGTGATCCGCGTCAGCAACCAGGTGCAGCGCATCGGCGGCGAGCTGTACCAGGACACCACCAAGACCGGGAAGATCCGCCCCGTACCGCTGCCGCTGATCTGCCTGGCCGCTCTCCGCTGGCACCGGCTCCGCCAAGCCCACGAGGCAGAGAAGCGGGGCACCGAGCTGGACCCGGCCGGCCTCGTCTTCACCACCCGATCCGGTCGCCCGATCGAGCCGCGGAACCTGAACCGCTCCTTCTCCCGGCTCACCGCCTCGGCGGGCCTCCGCGCGATCCGCCTCCACGACGCCCGGCACGGCTGCGCCACCCTGCTCACCGCGGCCGGGGTGGCACCGCGCGTGCTGATGGAGATCCTCGGCCACAGCCAGATCAGCATGACCATGGACGTCTACACGCATGTCGCCCAAGACACCCAACGGGAAGCAATCAGCCACATGGACCGGCTCCTGAAACGTCGGCTCGACCGAGACTGAATCACCGCCGACGGCGATCCGACCGCCGCCGTTGATGTCACCCGTAGATGTCAGAAGCCCCAGGCCGCATCCGGCCCGGGGCTTCTTCCCTGCTCAAACTCAGAGCCCCCTGTCGGATTCGAACCGACGACCTTCGCTTTACAAGAGCGGTGCTCTGGCCAGCTGAGCTAAGGAGGCGTGCGTGAAGCAGTGTACCCAGGTGCGTCGGATGCCGGTTCCCATTTCGTGACTGCAGGGCTACTGACACCGGGGCCGGGCGCGGGTAGCGTCACGGAGAGTCCACACATCAGTGGACTAAACCACTCCTTTTACTCGGATCGTCCGGCACGTTCCTGCCGGTGAAGGGACTTTTCACCATGGCTACGGTCACGTATGACCAGGCAACCCGTATCTACCCGGGTTCCGACAAGCCCGCCGTCGACAAACTGAACATCGCCATCGAAGACGGCGAATTCCTTGTCCTGGTCGGCCCCTCCGGATGCGGCAAATCCACCTCGCTGCGGATGCTCGCGGGGCTGGAGGACGTCGACGGAGGCGCCATCCGCATCGGGGACCGCGATGTCACCCACCTTCCGCCCAAGGACCGGGACATCGCCATGGTGTTCCAGAACTACGCGCTGTATCCGCACATGACGGTCGCCGACAACATGGGCTTCGCGCTCAAGATCGCCGGTGTGCCGAAGGCGGAGATCCGGCAGAAGGTCGAGGACGCGGCCAAGATCCTGGACCTCACGGAGTACCTGTCACGCAAGCCCAAGGCGCTGTCCGGCGGCCAGCGGCAGCGCGTCGCCATGGGCCGGGCGATCGTCCGGGAGCCGCAGGTCTTCCTGATGGACGAGCCGCTGTCCAACCTGGACGCCAAGCTGCGCGTCCAGACCCGTACACAGATCGCGGGGCTCCAGCGCCGGCTCGGGATCACGACCGTCTACGTCACGCACGACCAGGTCGAGGCGATGACGATGGGCGACCGGGTCGCCGTGCTCAAGGACGGCCTGCTCCAGCAGATCGACTCGCCGCGGAGCATGTACGACCGGCCGGCGAACCTGTTCGTGGCGGGCTTCATTGGCTCGCCCGCGATGAACCTCGTCGAGGTGCCGATCACCGACGGCGGCGTGAAGTTCGGCAACAGCGTCGTCCCGGTCAACCGTGAGGCGCTGGCCTCCGCCGCCGACAAGGGCGACCGGACGGTGACCGTGGGTGTCCGCCCCGAGCACTTCGACATCGTCGAGCAGAACGGCGACGCCGCGAAGTCGCTGTCCAAGGAGGCCGCGGACGCGCCGGCCGGCCTGGCCGTCACGGTCAACGTCGTCGAGGAACTCGGCGCCGACGGCTATGTGTACGGCACCGCCGAGGTCGGCGGCGAGGTCAAGGATCTCGTCGTACGGGTCAACGGCCGCCAGGTCCCGGAGAAGGGCAGCCGACTGCACGTCGTGCCGCGCCCGGGTGAGACGCATGTCTTCTCGACCTCGTCCGGGGAGCGCCTCACCGACTGAGGCGGACGAGGCGGACTGAGCACGAGCCGAGCGGCGGCGGCCCCGGGACACCCGGGACCGCCGCCGCGACGCTTCCCCCGGCCTCAAGTCCCGCGCGGCGACGCCGAGTCGCCTCCATGACGCCGAACCGCCCGCCCCGCCGTCCACACGCCCTCCGCCATGACGCGAAGTGGGAGCGAGCGGGACATAACCCGACTTTCCACACCAGTGCGTCAACATCACAACCGCACCGACGAGCCATTGCGTCCCCCGATGAGGTGACCAAATGTCGCCAAATCATCACTCCTCGCTACGATCTCGACGTGAACTCCGCAGCCCGCCGCATCGGCAGAACTTTCGCCCTCGTCCTTCCCGTCGTCCTGGTGCTGTCCGGGACCCTCGCGGTTACCCGCGTCCCATGGGCATCGACGGCCACCGACTCCCAGGTGCTGACCGCGTCCTCCGGGACGGCCACCACCAAGACCGCCGCCCGCGCCCCCGAGGAGGTCCTGCGCAAGCGCCTCCTGATCGAACTCCAGGAGAAGGACCCGGGCGTCGCCCTGACCCACCTCCAGGAGGCGACCACCAAGCGCCCCTCACTGGCCAAGCACTGCGTCTCCATCGCCCGTGACCTCGGCCGTGCCGCGGTCGCCAAGTACGGCGCCGCACACCGTGCCCAGGCCTTCTCCCGCCCGGTCTGCGACACCTCCTTCGCCACCGGCGTCGCCGGCGCCCAGTGAGCCCCGTTCGCACCGCATAGGGTGCGATCCATGACAGGTGCCCAGCATCCTTATCCCACGCAGGCCGTGGTCCTGGCCGGCGGCCAGGGCTCACGTCTCCGCCCCTACACCGACGACCGCCCCAAGCCGATGGTCGAGATTCCCGGCACCGGGACCCCGATCATCGGCCACCAGCTGAACTGGCTGGCCGAGGAAGGCGTCACGGACGCGGTCATCTCCTGCGGGCACCTCGCCGGCGTACTCCAGGACTGGCTGGACCGCTCCACCCTCCCGCTGCGCGTCACGACCGTCGTCGAGACCGAGCCGCTCGGCCGCGGCGGCGGGCTCAAGTACGCGGCCGGCTCACTGCCCCGCCCCGACGAGCCCTGGTACGCCACCAACGGCGACATCTGGACCCGCTTCCCGCTCCGTGAGATGGCCGCCTTCCACCACGAGCGCGACGCCGAGGCCACCCTCGCGCTGGCCCGCCCGCACATCCCCTGGGGCGCCGTGGAGACCGACGCGTTCGGGCATGTAGTGGACTTCATCGAGTCGCCGCCCTCGCCGTACCTCATCAACGCCGGCGTCTACGTCTTCTCCGCCGCCTTCACCGAGCTGCTCCCCGACCGCGGCGACCACGAGCGCACCACCTTCCCGCGCCTCGCCCGCGCACGCCGGCTGGCCGGCTTCCCGCTCCCCCAGGGCGCCTACTGGCGCGCCATCGACACCGCCAAGGACCTCACCGAGGCCGCCAAGGAACTGAGCGCCCAAGGGCGTTGAGCGGTCGCCGGGGGCGCGGCGTCGGGACGTAAGCCCGCTAGGCAGTTTCGTTTGGATCAGCTGGTCGTTGGTCTGGGTGTGCCGTTAACAGATGCGCAGTGGGCGCGGATCGAGCCGTTGCTTCCGGACCG